>CAZWZZ010001182.1:0-2167 GCA_964638395.1 uncultured Caldilineaceae bacterium | reverse complement strand
ACGGCATACGAGATATTGTACGGTCTCGTGGGCTAGGAGTTGTTTATAAGAGACAGCCTACAAGGTTTGTCCGACCTTGCAGGGTGGTTTATTTTACAATCAACGGCAGATAAATCCGGTCGCCGTCCTCAACCGGCGGAGTGGTGACCGTGGGTCGGCCCATCAAGGCATAGATGCCCAACCGGCGGCCGGGCGCGGTCAGGACATTATCGACCTCCCCGGCCTGCCCCCCAATTTCTTGCCAGCTATCGCTGCTTGCCTCCCAATAGTAAATGGTCAGATCATCATATTCACCGCTGATATCGGGATGGTAATGGAGGCGGATCAGCCCCTCCTTTTGAAGGGTGGTGGTAGCGCCGGACAGCCGCACCTCATAGGCGTTGCCGATGACCTGGCGACTGGCGGGCAGCGGCCCCGGCACATAGCCGGTGGGCAGCACCGTGGCGTAGCCGCTCGTATCCACACCGCCGGGGGGGATGAGTAGCTCAAAATTGCCATCCTCCCCGTAGAGATGGGTGATCGTGGTTGCCACACTGCGTTGGAGATTGTAGTCGCTGTTGAGGCGACTGGGCAGCGCCTCGCCATACACCTCGATCCGGCCGGTGCCCAGCCCGACCCCGGCGAAGCTGACGACGGCCTCGTAAGTGCCGGTGGTGGGGCTGTAGGCCAATTCGGTCGCCTGGGGGCTACCGGCCCCATCACCGGGGATGATCTCGGCATCCAGAGCGGGATTGTTGGGCGCCGCGCCGTACACCCTGAGGCGAACCGCGTCCCCATCGCTGTCGGGAATGAGGCTGAGATAGGGGGGGCTGCTGCTCTGGCTGCTGAGATTCTGGGCCGGGGCAGTAGAGAATAAAACCAGGTCGTAGCTGGTTTCGCTGCCGACATTGAGCGACCCGGCCAGCGCCCCATCAAAGGTGGCCGCCCGGATCAAATCATCCGCTGTCGCCCCGTAAATGTCGATTTTTCCGTCACTATCGGTTAAGCCCTGATCGATGACCAGATCGTCATAGGTCTTTTTGAGGGCCACCAACGCCCCCTGGATCGGTTGTTGGGTCTCATCCATCACCTGTAGTTTGAGGGCGGTTTCGCCGGTTGTGCCGCCATTGGTGACCATGATCTGCGGGGCAGGTAGCAACTGGGTCGGGAAGAGGTCCGGGCCGATCATAAGAGCGCCCCGGTCGGTGGGCGTGGTCAGGTCGGGGTAGATGCGGGCAAGCGTCTCCCAGTCAGACTCGCCGTTGTTGCGGCGGCTCTGCTCGGTGTAGTCACAGTTGCCGGACCAGTTGTGGGTTTTGTCGGCCAACTCGGTGGCGTTGTATTGATAATCCATTATCGTGGCGTTGGTGGCCTCGCTCTCGTTCTCACGGTTGGCCTCGGCGGTACAGAAGGAGTCCACTTCGTCGATGAAGTTGCCGTTTTCATCGACCCGGCGCAGGAAGTAGGCATCATAGAGATGGAGGGCGTAATGGCCAAATTCGTGGATCATCGTCCGGTAGCCGTCCGGTTCGGACCAGGCACCCTCGCTGCCGGAGTTGCCGTTCCAGAAGCGGCCCAGGCGAATGGTGTGGGCTTTGTCCAAGGAGATCAGACCGCCAACAAAGGCATAGGGCCGGACGGCATTTTTCGTTGAAAATTGAAAATCGGCATCCGCCCAGAATTGGGCCTGGTCATAAATCGTCACCTGGCCAAAGGCCATCTGGCCGTCAGTCACGTCGTACAGGTAGGCCGAGGCATTCTCGAAGGCGGTTTCCAGATCGGCCAGGTAGGCATCGCTGGCGTCCCACTCGACGGAGGCGACAAGGTTGAACAGGATGAGGGGGCTGTCCTGGCGGACGACGAGCCGCTGCTCCCCCGGCTGGCCGACCAGCGTCGGGCTGGGGACGCCGCTGCTGTCGAGGGGCAGGCTGGTCAGATAGGTGCGGTAGGCCCAGCCGTCGTGGGCGGCGCGAGTGGTGGGTTGGGTGTAGACCGGGGCCAGGGCCACCAGCGGCGTTCCCGGCGAGGGGTTGTCCAGCCGCAGCAGGCCCGCTTTGTTGGTCATGCTGGAGCCGCCGACGGTCAGGGTGATGGGCTGGCCGTTTTGGATGACGGTCGCGCCGGCGAGGGGGTCGCCGGTCTCATCGACGACTTTGGCAAACCATTCGGCGGCTTCGACGCGGAAGGG
>CAZWZZ010001181.1:0-2175 GCA_964638395.1 uncultured Caldilineaceae bacterium | reverse complement strand
CACGTTAAAATCGAAGCGGGCTACAATACCCGGCAAGTGCTGAATTATGGCTATCACTATTGGGACCAGATGTTCAATGACCGGCAATTGCTGGCCTTATCCAGGCTGGCCAGCGCCATCAAAAACCTGCCGGCCTACCCGGAACGGGATGTGTTGATGTTGCTCTTTTCGGGGCTGTTAGAGTTCAATAATATGTTTGCTTCTTATAAAGGGGAAGGAACCGGGGCGGTGCGGCATATGTTCTCCCACCATATTTTGAAGCCGGAAAGAATGCCCCTGGAAGCCAACGTGTGGGGCACGGACAAAAGCTCCGGTTCATTTCTCAACCTGTTTCAATCGCGCATCTTGAGAGCCGTAACCTATAAGGAGACGCCTTTTGAAGTGGCGGTGGACAGAACCGCCGCCAGAAAGCGGGGCAAGAAAGTGTATGGGATCTGTCCGGCGATAGGGGCCGATATTACCACGGCCTATCCAAAAAATGGGTTGAATAAAAAAGCCGTCTATCTCTCCTGTGGCAATTCTGCCGCAACCGATCTACCGGATCACAGCGTCGAGGTCGTCATTACCGACCCACCCTTTTTTGACAATGTCCATTATGCCGAATTGGCCGATTTTTTTTATGTGTGGCAGCAACTCTATTTTGAGGACAACGAGAGCTTACCCCACCCCACCACCCGTCATCCGGATGAAGTCCAAGATGCCGATGTCGAGGCCTTTGCCCAGAAATTAGCCGCTGTTTTTACCGAATGTGATCGGGTTCTGTGTCAGACTGGGTTGCTGATCTTCAGCTATCATCACTCCCGCAATGAAGGCTGGCTCTCCGTAGCAGACGCCGTTTTTTCCAGCCACTTCTCATTTGTGCAAGCGCAACCGGTCAAAGCCGAAATGTCGGTCGCCACCCCCAAAAGCCAGGCCAGCAGCCCCATTGATTTGGACGTATTGCTAATTTGTCGGAAGCAAGCCAATGATCGTCGCAGCTATGTGATGCCGGCTGAGGCGTTCGAGACGGCTTACGCAAACGCCTCAGCAAAAATCAAACGGTTCAACCGGTTAGGCAGGCAGCTATCCGAGAACGACATCAAGGTCGTCTTTTTTAGTCAACTGCTGGTTGAACTCTCGCCGGGGCGTAGCAAAACCCAATTTTGTGCAGATTTTGACTATCTTGTGGCCCAGGCTGAGGGCCAGGTTGAGACCTTATGGCAGAGTCAGGCTGACACCCACCCTGAACCGGAGGCTTCGCCTCACCAACTGGCCTTGTTTTAGGCTGACACAGAGGTAATGGATGCCCACCCAAATATTCGACATCTTTCTCCAATGTTATCAGGCTATTCGTGGCGGTGAACTCATCAAGCGCCAGAGCGCGACGGATAAAGAGTTTCACTTTCAAAATTGGTTCAGGGCCAGACTGCAAGCCGTGGATTTGAATTTTGAAGTCGCCGGTCGCAACAAATACCCTGATTTCTCGCTGGTTCATTCGCCAGAAGGTTTTGAAATCAAGGGATTGAAGTTTCCCGGTCGGGTGGCTTCTTACGACGCTAATAGCCAAATACCGACAGGCAAACATAATGGCCGAGACATTTTCTACGTCTTTGGGCGGTATCCGGCCAATCCCCTGCGGAAAAATGAATATCCCGTCCACGATTTGTTACTGTGTCACGGCGATTTTTTGAACGTTGACCACGATTATGTCCACAAGAACAAAAGCGTCAAGGGCTTTGGCAGTTATGGCGACATTATGATTCGTGATAGAAAAATGTACGTCGCCCCCACCCCATTTGCCTTGACCCAAGGCACAGAAGGCCATATTACCTTGATTTTACCGGTTGATTATCCTCAAGATGATCGTTTGGTTCATCGCGGCGACCTGACCCGCATTGAGTGTGAGCGTCTGGTGGTGGGCTATACCTTTGATCTGCGAACGAATGAGTTGACCGCCGATACAATTCCCAATCCGATGGCCGGGACTGAACACCGCTTTGTGGCCTATCGCCCTAATGGTGAGCCTGGCCCTACCGTCACTGTATCACGTTGAAGTCTGGAAAGGTCGGGCCGATGAGAAGATTGCTTTTTCGCCCAGGCAGTCGTATAATGTTCCCATCTAGCGGCATCCTAACCACAAGGAGAACCAGCGATGCCTAATTTTGTCTCCCAAAACGAAGTTTCAGCAACGGACGA
>CAZWZZ010001180.1:0-2178 GCA_964638395.1 uncultured Caldilineaceae bacterium | reverse complement strand
TTTTTGATTTCTTCCAGGGTGGTCATCATCCTAACTCGCTTTCAAGACTGGTAGGAACAGCAACGCCCCGGCAATAAACCAGAAGGGCAGGCCCAGCATAACCGCCACCAGGGCCGTCAGTTTGTCGCCGGGATGGTAGAGGAGGCCGTAGGCGGCCAAGCCGAGGAAGAGGAGGTTGAGTGGTTTCACATAGGGCGACGTATAGGGTTAGTCGTTTGGATGACATTGAGGACTCCTTTCAAGAAAAACAATACAAGTTCGGCTAATCCAAGCAACATCAAGGCAAGTCCGAGGCTAATGGCTGCCCAGAGCAATGCCCTTCCCCATCACCCCCACTGTGTTGACGGTGTTGACCAGGGTTTGGGCAGGGGTGTATCTAAAATGGAATCTCCTCTAGCAAAATCAGCCCTTTAAAGGCTAAAGCGTCATCCAAATACAGCGTGGCCCTTCCCCACCGCGCCCCGGTTAAATCGAAGGATAGCTTCGTGGTCAGTTTATCTTTTTGTCCTTCCCAACTACGGACGCGATCCTCACCATCTTCCTGATACGTGAATTTCACGGTAAATGGGCCAGGTGTCTTTGTATTGGGGTTGAAGCGAAAAATTACCCGTTTATCAACCGTTGTGACCTCCTCAATAAAAGTCCATTGACGAAAAAACAGATCAGACAGACCGACACGAATACGGGGTTGCCAGCGATTGGCCAAACCTATTGGTAGATGTTGCAGCAAGGTCTGTCGTTCAGCAACGGAGCGGCAGGCGATAAATTTGAGGGCCGAGTCCAAAGCCAGTTTTTCTGGGATCAACACTTCCGCGTTACGTCGGAAGACTATTTCATCCCGTTCAGTGGGCGGGAACCAGCGATTATGAAAAACAAGCTCGAAAGGAATGTTGAAGAAAAAGTCCCGGTCATCACTATGCACGCAGCGAGAACTACCCATATTGCCGTTAGAAAACCGTGTCTCGGTTTGCGACAGAATGTGCAACGCATCGAAGCAGAAAAAGAGGGGCACCGGGCAGTGTGCCCCACCCAGTTGGCGTCGGTTCCGGGGGCGAATGCCTTCATTGTTGTACTGGGTCGGGGTGCGAGGCCGAAAGTAGAGGCGGACGTAATCAAAATGCTCAGGTTTAGTTTGGCCGATGACTTGGGGGCTGGCATTATCGACCGCCATTAAACCGCGCTGCTCAACCTCACTACGGCTGTAGAGAAAGCCGTGCTGCAAAATATTGGCGGCATTTCTGACGTCGGTGAAATGGTACACATAACGGGGCCACCAGACCAGGTTGCCCAGGCGGGCTGACCATGCCTGAATATGTTGCTGAATCTCGGCGGTCCACGCCTTCACATTACAATTTCCACGTCGCCGACGGGGTCAGGTTGAGGGGGCGGTAGGAATTGCAAACCTCGGCTAGGGCTGCTTTGTTTGAAGGGTTGGAGGTCGATAGCCTGAATATAGGGCAATTGCGTCAGCAGATCAAACAGGCAGTCGATGGCCCCATCCGCCCGAATCGGTTCGGGGACGCGGTCAGGGCCAACCGTTCCGCTGAGGCGCAGGGTATTCCACAAATCCTCAACATCTTGACGATAGACGATGAGCGGTTCGGAGGGGGGGGCGTGAAAGAGAAGCCGCTCTTCATCCATTTCGATGGCCGGAGTGTCTCCGTTGGTCGGCGACATTTCCTCAACGGTAGCCGTCAACGCTTGCCACACCTGGGCAAAGGGGATAATTTGCCGCTCTAACTGCACCTGGCGGGCATACTCAGCGTCGAGCCGTTCCGGGATGAAGTCGGACGACGTGGGGTAGAGATGGATATAAACCGGGATCGGTAAATCTTTGAGGTACCGCTCCATCACCGGTTTGACCTGCCGCTCCCAATCCAATTCGCCGTTGCCGCAGCCCAGTTGGGGAAAGGCGACGGAGGAGATACCGTATTTCATATAATCCTCGACAAACCTCTCCAACCCCGCTTCGATATATGCCACATCAGAGCGGTTGCGCCAATGTTTCTTCGTCGGGAAGTTGACGACGATTTTGTTAGGGGTGCGGTAGATGTACAACTGCCCGATGTCGAATTGGCCCGCCTTGCACCGGTGGCGGTACTGTTTGTACATGGCCGGGTAGAGTTGTTTGAAGGTCAGGGCAAGGCCCTTACCCATCACCCCGACCGTGTTGACGGT
>CAZWZZ010001179.1:0-2184 GCA_964638395.1 uncultured Caldilineaceae bacterium | reverse complement strand
CTCGGCCAGGACCCGGACGAAGCCAACGCCGGCGATGTCGGCCAGGGCGGGCTGTCGGTGGCCACAATCGAGGATTTGGCCACGGCCCTCGAGGGCGTCGATCTGGAAAGCACGCCAATCTTCCTCCAGGCCAGCTCGGCCGCTCTGCCCAACACGGCCCTGCTGATGGCCCTCATCCGGCGGCAGGGGAAAGCGGCGGAGAAACTCCGGGGGGCCATCGAGATGGATCCGCTGGGGGCACTGGCCGAGTCGGGACATTTTCCCCGCTCGATGGCCGGAGCGTATGACCGCATGGCCCAACTGTTGCTCTGGGCCAAAGATCACGCGCCCAACCTGGATGTTGTTACCGTTCACGGCCTGCCCTACGCCAACAGTGGTAGCAGTGCCGTCCAGGAGTTGGCCTTTACGTTAGCCACCGCCGTCGAGTACATCCGGGAGATGGTCGCCCGCGGTATCGCCATCGACGATGTGGCCCAACGGGTGCGCTTTGCCTTCGGTCTCGGCTCCAACTACTTTATGGAAGTGGCCAAGTTGCGGGCCGCCCGCGTCTTGTGGGCCAAGGTGGTCAAAGCCTTCGGCGGCAACGAGGAAGCGCAGAAGATGACGCTGCACGCCCGCACCGTCGGCTACAATAAAACCCTCTACGATCCCCACGTCAATATGCTGCGGGTCACAACCGAAGCCTTTGCCGGGGCTGCCGGGGGGGCCGACAGTATGCACGTCAGCCCCTTCGATGAGGTGCTGCGCCAGCCGGATCAATTCTCCCGGCGCATCGCCCGCAACACCCAGATTATTCTGCAACAGGAGGCCCATCTGACCCAGGTCATCGACCCGGCCGGCGGCTCCTGGTATGTCGAGAAGCTGACCAACGAATTGGCCCGCAACGCCTGGGGCTTGTTCCAGGAGGTGGAAAAGCAGGGCGGCATGTTCAAGGCGCTGGAAGCCGGCTTCCCCCAAGAGCAGGTGGCCGAGGTGGCCGAGCAGCGGCTCAAAAATTTAGCCATTCGCAAAGATGTCGTCGTCGGCAGCAACCGTTACGCCAACATCGATGAAAAACCGCTTGAGGTTCAAAAGCCGGATTATCAAGCCCTGCACATCAAGCGGGCCAAATATGTCGGTGACTACCGGACGGCGCTGGATGATGCCCAGGCGACCGAGGTCTTGAACAAGTTGGCCAAGATGCTGGAAGCTAACACCAGCGATGTCTTTGAAGCCGCCATCGAAGCGGCCACCGCCGGGGCCACTCTGGGCGAGATTGCCCGCACCCTGCGCAAGGGGGATGAGGCCGAAATTTCGGTCACCCCGCTCTGCATCCATCGCGGGGTGGAGCAGTTTGAGTATCTACGGAGCCAGGCCGAGGCCTACCAGGCCAAGACCGGCCATCGCCCGCAGGTTTTCCTGGCCAATATGGGGCCGATTCCGCAACACAAACCCCGCGCCGATTTTTCGACCGATTTCTTCCAGACCGGCGGTTTCCAGGTGTTGACCAACAACGGCTTCGCCAGCGTCGATGAGGCGGCTCAGGCAGCCCTCGACTCCGGCGCGCCGGCGGTGGTCATCTGCTCGACCGATGCTGACTACACCGAGGTCGTCCCGCCCCTGGCCAAAAAGCTGAAAGCGGCCAAGCCGGAGCTGACCCTTATTTTGGCCGGGTATCCGAAGGATATGATTGATACTTACAGCGCGGCCGGCGTGGATGAGTTCATTCACGTCAGAGCCAACGCTCAGGAGATTCTGTCCAATTTGCAGGAAAAAATCATTGGCTAAAAGGAGCGAATATATGACGACCCCAGATTTTACGAACATAAATTATGATGACATAGATTTTGGCGCAGCGGATCGCGCCGCCTGGCAGGCCGCGTTGGAAAAAGCAACCGGCATGTCGCTGGATGATTTATTATGGAAGACGATGGAGCAGATCGAGGTCAAGCCGCTCTACACCGAGGCCGACAGTGAGGATTTGGAGCATCTGGGCTACACGTCCGGGATTCCGCCCTTCCTGCGGGGACCGTATGCGACGATGTACGTCACCCGGCCCTGGACGGTGCGCCAGTATGCCGGCTTCTCGACCGCCGAGGAGAGCAATGCGTTCTACCGCCGCAACCTGGCCGCCGGGCAGAAGGGGCTGTCCGTGGCTTTCGACCTGGCCACCCACCGGGGCTACGACTCCGACCATCCCCGCGT
>CAZWZZ010001178.1:0-2185 GCA_964638395.1 uncultured Caldilineaceae bacterium | reverse complement strand
GAGATGATAGCCGAGGGTGTTGCATAGCCCGGCGGCTTGTTCACTCTCCTCGCGCCGGGTCGTATCCGTCACGTGGCGCAGATGGGCCTGCCATTCCAACAGGGGGGCCGGATAGCCCGCGTTGTTGAGCTGGTCGGCCTCCTTGAGCAGGGCCGCTTCCACGGCGCTCCGGGCGGTGTCATCCGGCCGGAGGTCCTGGATGAAGCGGGCCAGCAGGCGGTGCAGGCGCAGGCTGCCGTCGGCCTCGGCCTCCAGCAGGCCCAGGCTTTGCAGGCGGCGCAGCCCTTGGGCCGCTTGCCGCCGGGCGGGCCGGTCGTCGGGATCAAGCCCCAGCGTGGCCAGCAGCAAATCGCGGGGGAGCGGCTCGCCGGGCAGGAAGCAGGCCGCCCGGGCCAGGAGACGGCGGGCCGTCCCATCGACCGGCGCCTCAGCCCGGAGGCGGTCATAGCTCAGGGCAAAGCTCCGGCCCACGTGCAGCCCGTGGTTGGTCGGCGAGGGGCTGACATCCTCCCCGACCAGGGCCGGATGCTCCAGCAGGGCGCTATCCCGCAACTCGGCCAGAAACGCCGCCGGATCGCCCAATTCCGGGTCGTCGGCGTAGCTCTCCAGATAGCTCCCAGCCAGATGCAGGGCCAGGGGCAAGTCCCCCAACTCGGCGGCGATGGCTTCGAGACCGGTTTCCCCCCCCGACCCCCCGGAGGGGGGAGAAAAGGCAGACGTTCCCCCCTCCGGGGGGTTAGGGGGGCCTCCCTCCGGCGAGCTAGACGTTCCCCCCTCCGGCGAGCTAGACGTTCCCCCCTCCGGGGGGCTAGGGGGGCCAGCCTCCGGCCCCAAATCAGGCCGAAACTTCACCAACAAGGCCACACTCTCCGCCCGGCTGAGGACGCCCAGGGCCAGCGGGGTGACTCCCAGGCTGCGGCTCCACTGCCCCCGGCGGCTGGTGACCAGCACCCGGCTACCGCCCGTCTTGGGCCGCCATTCGTCCAGCAGGGCCTCATCCTCGCAGTTGTCGAAGATCAGCAGCCGAGGCAGCGGCTCCTCCCAGGCGGCCCGCACCCGCCGCACCTGGGCCGCCAACTCCAGCCCGTCGCTGTCAAGCGGGGCGCAGGCGGCCACCTCGGTCGGGACGTTGGCCGGCTCGGCGAAACTGAGCCAGAAAACGCCCCCCAGAAAATAGTGGCCGTAGCGGTGGGCAAAGGCCGCGGCCAACTGGCTCTTGCCGATGCCCCCCAGCCCGGTCGCGGCGGCCACCTGGCCGATAGCGGCGGTCGCCCCGGCCCCCTTCAGCGTCCGGGCCACCTGTTTGAGGTCCGCCTCCCGGCCCACGAAATGCTCATTCCGGGCCAGCGGCATCCGGTGGGGCGTCGGCAGCGGGGCCGGGTCGGGGATGGTCTCGGTCGGCATCTCGGCCAGGCGGGCCAGGGCCTCGGCGGGGTCGATGGCCGGGGGCTGGGGAGCGGGAGAATAGAAGTGAACCCCACCCTGAATGGTGGCATGATCGCCGACCACGCCAAATTGCCCACCAGAGATGTCGATATTAGTTTGTTTGGGCTGTTGACTATTCTCGTCATTTTCTTGTTGTGATTGGGAAAACTGCTTCATTCTTTGCTACCTCTGCTCAAGCATCCCCCCCAGACGGCGGTGCCCCGAAATGGATACCACCCTGGATATTGGCCTGGTCGCCGATGTTGCCCACCTGCCCCCCGGAGACCTGGACGTTGAACTTGCCCAGAGCTTGCTGACCAACGTTGCTCTCGTTCAGCTTCACTAACACCGTCTCAGCCGCTTGGACCAGCGCCTCCTGCTCTGTGGCCTGGGCTTTGGTCACCTCTTCGGCCAGCATCAACTGCCGCCCCTGCGAGTCCGGCTCCGCTTCGGCCAGGGTGACGGCCTGGGCCAAGCTGCTATTCGCGCCAAAGGTGCGTTGGAGCAGCCCCTTTAAGCCGCTGTAGGCATCCAGGGCCGCCTGCTTGCCCACCTCGGTCGCGCCGCCGGCCAGTCCCGCCGTGGCTCCGGCTAAAATTGCGGTAGTAATGACATCCATGCTTAACGTTTCCTTTCAGATATTTGTATCTATTCAGCCGTTGCCCTAAAAACAACGATGTCATAGCGGGGATTAGGAGATTAGGAGATTTTATCTAAAAATTTATCCCCTCATCCCCAAATCCCCGCGAAAAACGTTCGT
>CAZWZZ010001177.1:0-2192 GCA_964638395.1 uncultured Caldilineaceae bacterium | reverse complement strand
TTGAGCAGGGCCTCCTCGATGTGGCTGACCGCGCCGAAGTAAAGGTCGCCTGATATTTTGATGATGCCTAATTGGGGGCAGGATGGCTGGTCGGGCTGTTGGGGAACGAAATGTTGGAACTTGTCGTCGGGCAGCACCGGGAACACTCTGGGGACGCTGGTTTTCATAATGTAATAGGCAAAGGAGAGCAGGATGCCGGTCAAGACGGCAAATTCGATCTCCAAAAAGAGCGTGCCCAGAAATGTGGCCAGCATAATCAGGGCATCCCCCCGCGCCCCGCGCCAGATGCGCCGGATTTCGGCCCAGTCGATCATGCCGTAGGCGATGACGATTAGCACCCCGGCCAGCGCGGTGCGGGGCAGATAGGCGGCCAGGGGGGCCAGGGCCAACATCCCAAGCAACACGAAGAAGCTGGAGAAAAGACTGCTGAGGGAGGTTTTGGCCCCTGCCTTGAAGCGGACCGCCGAGCTGGAGAAGGAGCCGGAGCAGGCGTAGCCGGAGAAAACGCCGCAGGCAATGTTGGCCAACCCTTGCCCCACAAACTCCTGATTGCTGTTGAGCCGCTCTCCGGTTTGGGCGGCGAAGGCGCGGGCAATAGCCACCGTCTGCACCAGGCCAATCGCCCCCACGGCCAGGGCACCGGTCGATAGCCGGGCGATAAAGTCCAGATCGAACAGAGGCAGATTGGCCATCGGCGGCAGACCGCTGGGCAGTTGGCCGATCACATCCACGCCCTGTTCATCCAGGCCCACGGCAAACACAACCGCCGAGGCGGCGATCATCCCGACCAGGGGGCCGGGAATCTTGGGGGCGATTTGGCGGAGGAGGAGGATCAGGATGATCGTGCCGATGCCCAACAGCGCCGTCGGCCAGTGGGTCGAGAGAATATTGGTGGCGATGCCGAGCAGGGTTTGCACCAGATTGCGGCTGACAAAGTCCAGGCCCAACAGTCGCCGAATCTGGCCGACACCGATGAGGATGGCCGCCCCGGTCGAAAAGCCGACGATGACCGAATGGGAGACGAAGTTGACCAACATGCCCAGCCGGGCCAGGCCCATCACCAATTGAAAAACACCAGCCATGACCGCGATCAGCCCGGCGGCGATGATGAACTCGGCTGTGCCCGGCGTGGCAATGGTCAGCAGGGCAGAGAGGACGAGCAGCGACAGGGCGTTGGTCGGGCCGGTGTGAACGCTGGCCGAGGAGCCCCAGATTGCGGCGATGATGCCGGCGATGATAGCCGTATACAGCCCCATCTGGGCCGGCAACTCGGCGATGAGGGCAAAGGCGATGGCCTGCGGCAGCAGCACCACGGCCAGCGTTAGCCCGGCCATGAAGTCATCTTTCAGATTGGCGGATTTGTAATCTTGAAAAATACGAATGGGTTGCAGGAAATAGTGGGGAATATCCTTCAACCCCTCGACGATGAGACGACTCTCTCGTATTCCTGTCAGGTTCATAGCTGTGCGTCCCTCCCAAGACGGCTTTATTTTACCATTATTGTTTGATTTGCACGAATGGACGTTGGGTCGCCAACGGGTGTGTCCCAAATTTTCGGAAAACTCGGCTTGTCCGTCCCTCTTCCGCTTTGGCCCGAACTCAGCAGCAAAGAGCCAGCAAACACGCTCAACTCCTCTCGGCATTGCACCGTCTGTTAAAGAAAAACTGGCAACCCTGGTTGCCAAACAAGATTTACATCCGGCTGCTGCGCCGGAGAAAGTTCCTAAATTCTGACTTTTTTGACGATTTTGCTTCTGAGTGTGCAATCAGTATGGGGATACCCGGACACACCTTACCGAGAGAAAAAATCGGCGATGGGCAGGGTGGAGGGGTCGCTCTGGCAGTCGAGCCACTCGCTTTTGGCCCAGCCGAGGCTCTGCGCCTCGGTCTCGACGAGCAGCCACTCGGAGCCGGGGGAGCATTTGCGGGCGGAGAGGGGCGTCCCCCCGGAGACGGTCATCAGGATGGTATAGGTCGCAGCCGGTCCCTCCCGCAGGTTGAGGAAGTTGGCCTTGACGGTGCAGGCGATGCGGGGCGCGGTGTCGTGGGCCGGGTCCGGCGTGGGGGAGGGCAGCGTGTCTCCCTGCGTGGAGCGGGGCAGGCGGTCTCGCTGGCTGGTGACCGGCGTCGGGGTGATGGTCGGCGTTGGGGTGGGGGGCGGCACGGTGGGGGTCTCGGTAGGCGTCGGCGGT
>CAZWZZ010001176.1:0-2194 GCA_964638395.1 uncultured Caldilineaceae bacterium | reverse complement strand
GCATCCTGAGTAGACCGAGGTACGAGGTCGTATCGAAGGGTGCGATTGCGGTCTATTGATTGTGGCTGTATGCCTATGTCTGGGGCAAACCAAATTCGACACTCAAAAAGTGAAAATTTTTTTCTGGGCTTGCTCATCATCGGCTACGTCCTCATCGCCCTGGCCCACGCCACCCTCGCCCCGCTGACTACCGGTCCCGATGAGTTAGCCCATTACGAATATGTCAACTTCATCGCTACGCAGGGGCATCTGCCGCTCGATGGTGAGGAGCGAGCAGCGGCCAGCTACAAATCGGACCAACCACCGCTCTACCATCTGCTGGCGGCTTTGCCGGCCGCTCTGGTCGATCCGGCCGGCCCGCCCACCCTCAAACGGGTCGGCGACCATCCCCGCCGCCAACTGATCGAACGGTCCCGCCACGCCTGGGGCCTGTACAACACCGAGGATGAGCAGTGGCCCTACCGGGCCGAAATCCTGCGCTGGCACGTAGGCCGCTGGGTGGCCATTTTCTTCGGCGCTGCCACGATCTTACTGACCTTCTTCATCGCCCGCGACGTTTTTGCCGCAAGCCGCATCCTGAGTAGCGCCAGCCTATCGAAGAGCGCGGAGACACAAAAAAACCAATCCCCCAATCTCCCAACCTCCCAATCTCCCAATCCCCCAATCCCCCAACCTTCCAATCTTCCAATCTTCCATCTTTCCCTCCTCGCCGCCGCCACCGTCGCCTTCATCCCCCGCTTCGCCCTGACCGGCTCGATGCTCAACTACGAGACCACGCTGGCCTTCTTCGCCGCTCTGTTTCTGTGGCTGCTGTTACGAATAGCAACGCAGGACGGACAACGGACAACGGACGAAGCGCAAGATAACGCCATTCGTCATTGGCCATCCATCATTCGTTACACCTTTCTCCTCGGCCTCTTCGCCGGTTTAGCCATCACCACCAAACTGAGCGCCCTCATTCTGCCCCTGGAAATCCTCATCGGCCTGTGGCTCATCAAACGGGCACAAGGCTGGCCCTGGCGCCGCTGGGCGCAGGCCGTGCTGACCGCCGCCGGGGGGACGCTGCTGGGGGTCGGGTGGTGGTTTGGTTTTGTGCTGTATAATTTCAACACCGTGGCCGAGGAGGGCTGGTGGACGGGGCTGCTGCGCCCGCTCATCGCCGCCGATGCCAGCGACGCCACCACCAATCGCCTGCTCAGTTGGCTGACCGGCGGGCAGGCCGGCTTCACCGGGGCCATCGACAACCTCGACGCCGGCCCGCCGTGGGAGTGGGCGACGATTTTTTTCCGCACTTTCTGGGTCGTCGGCATCGAAGAAGTGCAGCCGTTGGGTTGGGTCGGCCTCGTCATCGCTCTTCTTCTCTGTCTTGTTGCCACGTGGGGTCTCATTCGTCAATCTCCAATCTCCAATCTCCAAGCTCCAATCTCCATTCACAATTCATTATTGCTCTCCCTGCTGCTCCTCCATCTCGCCCTGCCCCTCCTCCTGCCCCTCCTCCGTTACGCCGTCACCTTCAGCCTGGCCGATACCGCGCAGGGGCGACACGTCCTGTTTCTAGCCGCGCCTGCCGTGGGGATTTTGTTGGTGTGGGGTTTGTCAGTGGTCAGTGGTCAGTGGTTAGGTGTCAGTGGTCGGTGGTCCGTGGTAAAAAATCGCCAGTTGTCGGGCGTTGATACGGACCACGGACAACGGACAACGGACAACGCTCCCCGTTTTACGGTTTACGTTTCACGCCTTCTTCCCTTCCTCCCCGCCTGCTTCTTCCTCTTCTGGAGCCTGGTCCAACTGTGGGCGATGACCTGGGCCTATCTGCCGCCGCTGCCGGTGCGGACGGTGGCCGAGGCCAGAGCGCAGGCGACGAACGAAACCGGCTGGGTCATCAACGAGGCGGTGACGCTGGTTGGCTATGATGAGCAGGTGGTGGCCGAGGGGCGGCTGCTCCGGCTCGATTTGGTGTGGGCGGCCACGGCTCTGAGCCGGGTTGATTACCTGACCGAGGTGCAGCTCCTCGATGAGCAGGAGGAGGTCGCTTCACAATGGCGCGGCTATCCGGCGGGGGGGCGCTACCCGACGCGGGCCTGGGACAGCGGCGATATTGTCCGGGATACCGTCTGGCTGCCGCTGGCCGGTCTGTCACCGGGGCGCTATACGCTGGCTCTTAATTTAATGACTAACCACGTCCACCAGCCCCGCT
>CAZWZZ010001175.1:0-2197 GCA_964638395.1 uncultured Caldilineaceae bacterium | reverse complement strand
CCATTCTTTACCTGATCCTGATTATTGGGGTGCTGCCGTTGGTGTGGCCGCTCTATCCCTAGATGTATTCTCGAAGGATGGTTTCGGGCTACTTACAAATTTTCTAACCATGCGATCCACGCATCAAAATGGGGGCAATGTTTCCTCAGTCTATCAAGACCTAAAGTCAATGTCACCAAAGGCCCGTCGAAATCCTTATCGTAGGCATCATAAATCGTCGTGATCCGTTTGGATGGGGCGGTTAGAGGATTATCGTTGATTTCTTCCGGGCTATTAAAAAGCTCTTTGATTTGTTGAAGTGCGCTGGATTGTTGGTCATTTAGAAGCAATTCATCTGCCGTAACATCGGGGGCGACAAAAAGAAATGTTTCAAACTCGTGCAATTGAAGATAAGGTCTGAATCGAATATGATTGATATCCTGAGCAAAAGCAGCCTCAAGATATTTCACTTTTTCATAAGGCGCTGCCGGACGTGTCTCATAAGCTGGGAAAGTTTGGGGTAGACCATAGAGATCATACATCGTGGTGACAGCCACGGCGTTGCTATCCTGGAGCAGGTTCAAAACATCCCGTTTCACCCGGTCATAGCTCGTCAGGCCGCCCTTAAAATTGGGGCCGCTTTTGACCACCTTTGTTGTCACCAGCGTAGGGATGAGATAGATGTCTAACGTTTCAAGATAGTCGGCCAGGACATCACGGACAAATGTCTCTTCGGTCTGGCCTTCGACAGAGATAAGCACTCGTTTCACTGAGGGCGGCCCCCGATGACGTTTTTCTCCCACAAATCACCCAGCCCGTAATCGTCGAGCCAACCCTCTAACTCTTCAGGATCGAGACGGTTGAAGGTTGACTCTGGGCCAGAACGATCTACAACGATAATATCTTCGGGGCGAAATTGATTGACTAAGGGGACGGATTGAGTCGAAACGATGACTTGCGTACTTTTAGAGGCTTTACGTAGCAAAGAGGCTAACAAGGTGATGGCGTAGGGATGCAAGCCCAACTCCGGCTCATCTATCAGAATTGTCGCCGGTAACTCAGGTTGCAAGAGTAGCGTGGCTAAACTGATAAAGCGCAGGGTCCCATCCGATAAATAATCAGCCGTGAAATAAGCGTCCGACCCTTTTTCTTGCCATTCCAGCCTGATTTTGTATTGATTAAAAGGATCGGGACGGAGTACAAAATCATCGAAGAAGGGGGCCATCCGCCGAATAGCGGCCACGATACGACGGTATGATTTCGGTTCTGTCTCTTGCAGCCGGTAGAGAAAAGCGGCCAGATTGCCCGCATCGGGCCGCAACAGGTCATTATCGTTGATGTCGCCCGTTTGCTTCACTTTCGCCGCGTCGCTGGTGTCGTGGAAATGGTAAACTCGCCAGCTACGGACGGCCTGAATAACATAATCGGCGGTCGTCATTCGCTGGGGCTGGTTGCGTGACTCGTCATAAATTCGTGTCTCTCGATGTCCCCCGCCAAGTTCCGTCGAAAACGGAGCGGCATATTCAGCCCGATTGTGGAACCAATACTGCTCAGAGGCAAAGATAAGCGAATCGCCGGCGGCAGGAATGAGGGTACAATCGTAGCCATTAGCGCCAAAGGTGAGACCGATCTTAATTTCCTCAGTCGTACTTTGACCAAAATGGAGCAAGGCATTGGCCCCACCCCGTTGGGCCACATAGACGGCCAGATTTTCATCAATGAGGTGACGCAACAAGGTGAACAGCGAGATAAAATTACTCTTACCGGCTCCATTGGCCCCAATCAGCAGATTCAGGGCGTGCAGATCAAGGTTTACCTCTCGAATAGATTTGTAACCGGTTAAAGCAATATGATCCAGCGGTTTTTTTCGCGGCATAATTTAATCCCACCCAGCCCAATGATCCAATCGTTTGGAAGTTTTTTTCATTGTAGCACGAGTTAAGGCGGGGTGCAATGTGTCAGGAGTCGGGTAGGGCTGGCTTGTAAGTTGCGAGCCGATGATTATAATTGCGCTGAGTGGGGTGTGTTTATAGAGAGCGTTTATCCAGAGAGAGGCTAATGACCGATTCAATAATTTATGTAGACAACGTTCACAAAAGCTATCTAATGGGGAAGGAGGCCGTGCCCGCCCTGCGAGGGGTGTCCATCGAAGTCCGGCGGGGAGAGATGTTGTGCCTGATGGGGCCGAGCGGCTCCGGCAAGACGACGCTGCTCAACC
>CAZWZZ010001174.1:0-2198 GCA_964638395.1 uncultured Caldilineaceae bacterium | reverse complement strand
ACCTTAACCGGCCCAATCGTCACCGCCGTTTCAGTCGTAGGCTGGCCCGTGGCCGGATCAAGAATAGGCAGCGATTCAGCCCGCCCCTTCACCTGACGGTACCAGCCCACATTCAGATAATAAACGCCATCCGGCGCATCCGCTTCAATCGGCACGGCAAAACCATTTCTGGCAATTTAACACAGTCCTCACAAGCGAGTATTGTAATCCATTATGCGTAATTAGACGCGAGATGAGACTTCCGAAGTTTGCCGGCTTGTTTTTAGGCCAAACTTGGTGACAAATTCCAGCATGTTTTACGAAGAAGAGCAATTTGTAAACTTCGGAAGTCTGCTTTGGGAATTACGCATAATCCGTTTGTACTATTGCGAAGGGGCTTGAGACTGCCGTTGCCCCACCAAAATTTCTAAAGGGTCAGATTATAGCGAATCCCAACAGTTTCGCAATTAAGCGAGAGTTATTTCACAAACTACATTATCCGCATTTATCGACCGCCGAAACCTCAAACCGGCTGGGCCATTGCCTCGACGGGTGGGGGCGGGGAGTGGTGATAAATCGCTGGGAACCAGCGCAGCGTTTCGGCCAGCGTGGCCACTTCGCCGATGACGATGATGGCTGGGGTCTTCAAGCCGACCTCGGCCACCTGGGCGGCCAGCGTGCCGAGCGTGCCGGAGACGACCTCCTGCTCCGGCATCGTGCCCCAGCGCACGGCCAGGGCCGGTCGCTGCGGGTCGAGGCCATACTCGATCAACCGCTCGCTGATAGTTGGCAGATTACGCAGCCCCATCAAAATAACCAGGGTATCCAGCCGGGCCAGAGCCGCCCAGTCGTGCCCGCCTTCGGCCTCGGCGGCCCGGTGGCCGGTAATGAGACCGACGCTGGCCGCCGTATGGCGGTGAGTGACCGGCACACCGGCGTAGGCCAGGGCGGCGGTGGCGCTGCTGACGCCGGGTACAACCTGGACCGGCACGCCTGCCCCGACCAACGCCTGCATCTCCTCGGAGCCTCGACCAAAGACAAAGGGATCGCCCCCTTTGAGACGGACGACAGTGCGGCAAGTGTGGGCCAGCTCGATGAGCAGGTGGTTGATCTCTGTCTGGGACAGCCGGTGGCAGCCAGCCCGTTTGCCGACGTCGATCAATTCCGCCGTGGCCGGGGTTTCTTTGAGCAAAACGGGGTTGACCAGGGCATCATACAGCACGGCGTCGGCCCGGCGCAGCGTGTTCAGGCCCTTGACGGTCATCAAACCGGGATCACCCGGCCCGGCCCCGATGAGATAGACAGTTCCTACAGGTTGCATCATTTCTCTCCTTAATCGTTGCTTTAAAGGCGAAGACTGACGAATTTATCCACAGATGCACACCGATACTCACAGATTTTATCTACATTTTGATGTTATCCGTAAAAATCTGTGGCTATCTGTGGACTTTTAAAGTAGTTTCTTAGACTTTGGCTATACTTCTACAGCGACCCGGCTCTCGACCTCATCCGTCTCATCCTGAGCGGCGGTCTCGTCGTGGTGGGCATAGGTGGCCAGCAGTTGCTCCACCTTGGCCTCGAACACGGCCCGTTCGCCCCGCCGCACGAGGCGGATGGCGTCACTTTCGACCAGGTCGTACCAGAAAGCGGCCCGATTCTCGAAGCGGATGCGCTCGGCGACGATGGGCCGCAAATCCTGGGCATACTCCAAAAATTCGGCATACTCCGGGCCGAAGCCTTTCTCGAAGCGTTTGCGGAGGGTGGCCGACAGGGCCGGTGCCGCGCCGCCGGTGCCGATGGAGATGGTCAGTTGTCCCTGGCGCACCAGCGAGGCGTTGTGGAAGTTGCATTGGGGGATGACGTCCATGACGTTGACCAGTTGGCCGTTGGCCTGGCCTTCGGCCCAGACCTGGTCGTGAACTTCTTGGTTCTGGGTGCAGGCGATGACCAGGGCCGCGCCGGTCAGATCACCCGGTTGGTAGGGTCGCTGGAGATATTCGATCTGCCCCACCTCGGCATAGCAGCGAATGCTGTCGCGGGCTTCCGGGGCGATGACCCGCACCCGCGCCCCCACCTCCAGCAGGCCGGGCACTTTGCGGGCAATTTCCCGCCCGGCCCCGATGAGGACGACTAATTTGTCTTTCAAAACAAGGTTGATGGGATAGGTTTTCATTAAGCACTCCTGAAAAGAACTCCTGAAATAAATGTTGTTGGAAGGT
>CAZWZZ010001173.1:0-2198 GCA_964638395.1 uncultured Caldilineaceae bacterium | reverse complement strand
TCGTGCCAGACGCCTTCGAAGACAGTCTGCTCTAGCTCCACGCTCCCCAAATCAAGATTGACGGCGGTAGCTTCGGGGGTGGTGTTGAAAATCACAATCGCTCTTTGCTCATTCAGGATGCGGGCAAAAGCATACAGGCCATCCCGGGCCAGGAGGCGCTGGAACCCGCCGGTTCGTAAAACGGGATGCTGATGGCGCAGCGCCGTGGCCCGCTTGTAAAAATCTAGCAGATCGGTATCCCAACCGGCCTCGTCGGGCCAGGGAAAAGCGGCCCGGCAGTAGGGATCATCCCGCCCGGACAGGCCGATCTCGTCGCCGTAGTAGATGCAGGGGGCGCCGGGCATGGTCATCATAAACAGCACGGCCAGCCGCAGGGCGCTTTTGTCGCCGTCCACGATCCACAGGGCACGGGCCATATCGTGGCTGTCCAGCATGTTGAGCTGGGCCAGGTTGATCTCCCACTCATACAGCCCCAACATCGCGTCAATCTTTTTGGCAAAATCGGCGGCTCCGAGCGGGTTCAGGTCGATGTTCCTCTTTTTATAATCCGTCCGCACCGTCTCCGCCCCGAAAAAACTGAACATCGGCCCGGTGATGACGTAATTCATGACCGCGTCGAACATATCCCCTTGCAGCCAGCGCCGGGCCTCGCTCCAGATTTCGCCGCAGATGTACGCCTCCGGGTTAATCTCTTTGACCACCTGCCGAAACTCCCGCCAAAATTCATCATCGTCGATCTCGGCGGGCACGTCCAGCCGCCAGCCGTCGATGCCAAACTCCAGCCAGTAACGGGCTACCTCGAAGATGTAATCCCGGACGCCGGGATTGTCGGTGTTCAGTTTGGGCAGGGCGGGCAAACCCCACCAGGCGGCATAGTTAGGCGCTTCCTCTTTGCTGCTGGGGTAGGGGCGTAGCGGCCAATCTTCGATGATAAACCAGTCGAGGTAGGGGGAGTTCTCTCCATTTTCCAGAACGTGATGAAAGGGCCAGAAGCCCCGGCTGGCGTGGTTGAAAACGCCATCCAACACCACCCGTATCTCACGAGCGTGGGCCTCATCCAGCAGTTCGCGCAGGGCTTCGTTCCCGCCCAGGAGGGGATCGACCTCCATATAATCGAAGGTGTGGTAACGATGGTTCGAGGCCGAAGAGAAAATAGGGTTCAAATAGAGGGCGGTGACGCCCAATTCTTGCAAATAATCCAGCTTATCGACGATACCGCGCAAATCGCCGCCCTGATACCCCTGTTCCTCCGGGGGCGTGCCCCACGGTTTGAAGTTCAGGCCACGAGGATGCTGCGTGCGCGGGCTGCGGGCGAAGCGGTCGGGGAAGATTTGGTAAAAAATAGCGTGTTTAACCCAGTCCGGGGTTTTTATGGTCACGGTTGTAACTCCTTCGTCAGTTTGAGATAGGATCACCTGATTGAGGAGGATTGTATAGCATCATTGCTTGAATGACAAGCCGATAGGGAAGGTGAGCCGAGAATGACGAAACGGCGAAAATTGGGCAGGCCGGTGTCGCCGGTGAAGGCGCAGATCAAACCGGCTTGAGCGAGGGCGCGGTCGATGGTGGCGGCCTGGTGGAGATGGGGTTTGAAGCCGACGCACAACCACAAGATGAGCCAACGCAGCCAATCGAAGGGCAGGCTGCGCCACGTGCGCCGGGCGTAGGCCCGCGTGGTGATGAAGCCGGTCGCCGACAAGACCCGCCGCCACGATACGAACAGGGGGGGCAACTGCGTGGCCGCAAAGAAGGCCAGAAAGCCGTCGGTTTCGATATAATCGAGGCTACGGTCAGGGAAGGGCAAGCGGCGAGCATCGGCCTGCACGTAAGCAACGCCCGTGGTGTGGGCGCGGCTGTCCACCAACGGCAGGGGGGAGCGATCCAGGATAATCAGCCTGGCCTGGGGATTTTGACGGCGCACGTGTTCCACAAAGAGAGCCGTCGTCACCCCGCCGCCGGTTCCGCATAGCAGGGCTGTAAAGGAAACCGCCTGAAACCCCGCCCGGTGGCCCGCCTGCCGCAGATCAGCCAGACTTTGGCGATAGACCCGACGCAGATAGCGCCGCCAGCCGGCTCGTCGAGTCAACATTTTGAAACGCCGGTAATAGAGGGGGGACATTTGGTGGCTCAAGAAAAGTTTCCCCCCAACACCACCCGATAGGGCGGCCGGCCGTGGTGCAGCACAATCAGATGATCCG
>CAZWZZ010001172.1:0-2199 GCA_964638395.1 uncultured Caldilineaceae bacterium | reverse complement strand
ACGCACCAGGCGGAACTTGGGGTGATATAGATTTTCAGATAAACATTTTGAATCCGTAGGGTAGGCATCCCTATGCATTTTGAATCCGTAGGGTAGGCATCCCTATGCCTGACCCGCTACCGCATAGGGATGCGGCAGCTACGAGTCAAAATCATTTTCTGAAGAACTATAACAAAGGGACGGGCCTCCCCCGCATGATTTGGAGGCGAGCCAGTTTGGTCTTCGAAATTTTGTTCAGCGATTTCAAGCCGGTTATGGTATAATCAGTAGACCGCAGCATCCTGAGTAAATCGAGGTACGAGATTGTATCGAAGGGTGTGATTGCGGTCTACTGATAATGAATTTTGTTGGCCTACACCCTGGCAGTCCGTTTTTCGTCGTCATACAATTAGATACAGAATAAGGAGATTTTCCCCATGAACGTGAACCCATTCACCAAAACATTCGCCAGAGTTAGTCGTTTTCTGCTTGTATTACTCTTTCTCTTCATAGCTTCAGCTTTGGGTATACTGACCGGGCCATTTACTTCCGTACACGCCTCTGAATGGTCGCCACCCCAATCCGCCGGCGCGGATGATCTCCCAGGTTTGTCAAGCCAACAAACGTTGACGGCCAGCGTCTATCTGCCGCTGATACTTGCCCCACCCGTCTCTGAGTCCCTGCCCCTGACTCCGTTCGATGCGAACGTGAGTGACCTGAGCGGCCCCTCGAGATGGACCAGTCGATACGGAAAAACGCCGGAGATTATCGTCTCCTCAAACGGCGTTGAACTGGATGTCCTGGCCCAGGATTATGACCCTGACACCGCCTGGAATGCCGTGTTGTTCCACATCGAACCCAACGCAGACGGTTATGAGGTCACCCAGGTGCTTACAGAGACCCCTATGCTGGATCGGGTGATGGGGTTAGCCACCGATGAAGAGGGCAATCGTTACTACGCCACCGGCGTGGATGAGGATGACGTCGTGGACCCGAATTACCCTCCCCTCGACACCTATCGCAGCGACATCGTCCGGGTCATAAAACTGGATCCGGCGGGCAATATCCTATTTAACATCGACCTGGATACGGCCCGACACGCTGTCGATGATGGGGCCGAAATGATTATCAACCCGATGGTGGCCGCTTCGTCCCGTCTGGCGGTCGGGGGTAATGAGATAGCCCTGGTGCATGGGATCAACACCGACCCAGACCCAAAGATCAACGACGCTCGCCATCAGAAGGCCCTGTCCACCCGGCTGGATGCCACAACCGGCGATGTAACCCGCACCTCCTCCGTGTGGGTCAGTCACTCTTTTGACCAACGGCTGCTGTTCGACGGCCAGGGCATCATCGAGCATCATCTGGGCGATGCCTACCCTCGCTACATCGTCTTTGCCCGCGATCATCAACGCTATCCCCTCTTCCACATCAAGGGGGAGTTGGGCGAAAACAACACCCACACCAGATTGGGCAATATCGCCCTGATCGAGAACGACTCGGACTATGGCTATCTGGCCCTATTCGCCACCGAAAACAGCGCCGGTACACAGGATACCATCAGTGGGCCGCGCAACCTGGCCATTGTCCGCGTCAACCGGGATGATAACAGCCTTGACCCGAATCTGCCGGATACCTTGACCGTGACCTCAATAAACAAAGAGTATACAAATCGGCTGCGGTGGCTGACCAATTATTCGGCCAGCTCGAACTTACACGCCGAACGCCCCAAGCTGATCGGCATTGGCGGCGATCAATACATCGTTCTGTGGGAAGAGTGGCTCAGCGGGGATAGCTTCTCCGATACCTTCAACGGCGTCTATGGGATGGTGATTGATGCCAATGGCAATATTCTCCGGGCTGCGACACTCCTCACCGACCAACACCACCTGCACCGTGGCGATGACGCATTTTTCCTGGACAACCGCGCCGCCTGGATGACCGGCAGCGCCGATGAGCAGAAACTTTACATCCATTTCGTGGATGACTCGCTCAACTATGAAATGGTGGCCGTGAATTAAAATCCTACTCTATCAAGTAGCCCCGGCTCCGCAGAGCCGCCCGCGCCGCATCGAGTTGTGCGCGGCGACGGGCGGCCAACGTGTGCAGATGGACGCCGTTGGTCAAGACGCTGAGGAGCCGGGCGCCGGTTTGGTTCCATTGGATCATAAATTGGCGCACATCCTCCCGGCTGGCAATGTGGAGCGTGCCCCGTAGCTC
>CAZWZZ010001171.1:0-2200 GCA_964638395.1 uncultured Caldilineaceae bacterium | reverse complement strand
TAGACGTGGATCAAGGGATCGAGAACCAGCTTCACCGCCCCCTGCTCCTTGAGCCACTGCCGAATCTTTGGCCCGTCGGCGATATATTGGGCGAAGGTACTCACCACTACCCAACTCCGCTCCGCCCCGGCCACCCTGGCCTGCACCGCTTCCAGCGTATCGAAGCTATCGGGCGCAGCCGTAGCCGCCGGATAGTACCAGTTGAGCGTGGCCTCGGCATTGACGGCGATGATAGCTTCGCCCGGTCGGGCGTTCTGGGCAATGACCCGGCCGGCCAGCCGCCAATCTTCCTTACCCTGATCGGTATAAAATGCGTGCAGAGTGAGCCACGAATTAGCCATAATCAAGCCACCGAGCAACAGCAACGCGCCCGGCGAGAGCCAACGCGGTTCGGCGCAGCGCAGCCAGCGCGGGAGGGCCAACACGCCAACGGCGACCAAAATCAGATAAGCCGGTAACACCGAAATGATATAGCGGGGGTCGTAGAAAGAGCCGCGATAAACCAGAAAGGCGACGATGACAATCACCGGCAGAATGAGCCACAGCAGCAATAGCAGGCTTATTTTATACCGCTTCTGGATCAACAGATAGGCCAGGCCAAGCAAAGCTACGATGTTGAACAGCCGTAAGGCCGACCCCGACTCCCGGTTAGCGCCGAGGGGGGTTAGCACCTCGTTTCGGATAAACGTCTCATCGACGCGGGGGCCGCTACCGGCGTTGGGCTTCTCCTCGGCCTCGAGGGTGAAGCGTTCCGGCTCGACGATGGCCTGGCCAAAGCCCCACCAGGTCACGTTCCACAGCGTCCGCCCCCAGCCCAACGAGAGCGTCACCGCCAGAACCAACGCCCCCGCCGCGAGCAGCATCCCTCCGGCCCGGAGGCTGCGCTGCCGGTGGCGAGCAGTCACGACATCCACGACGCTAAACAGCAGCCAGGGTAAAAAGAGAATCGTGCCAAAGAAGTGGGCCAGCGAAAAAATGAGACAGCCGCCAATGAGCGGCCCGGCGTAAAACCAGCGCCCCGTCCGCCGCAGTTGCCAGAAGCCATACCCGGCCACAAAAACGCCCAGTACCAGCAAGGCATAGGGCCGCACTTCCTGGCTGTAGTAGATGTGAAGGGGGGAAACCGCCAGCAGCCCCAGCAGCGCCAGAGCCGTTGCCCCATCCAGCAGCTTGCGGCCCAGTTGGTAGGCCAGCGGCAGGGTCAGCGTGCCCAGCAGGACCGCCGGGAAGCGCACCCACGCCTCGGAGCGGCCCAGCGTGATCCAGACGTGGCTGATGAGATAATCCAGCGGCAGCGCGGCGTGTTTGTATAACTGCGCTCGTAGCTCGCTCAACGATCCCTGGGCGATGTCCAGTTGCAGCAGTTCATCATACCACAGACTTTCGCTGTCCAGCGTATAGAGCCGCAGGGCGAAGCCGAGGCTGATGATGACATAGGCAACGATGATTTGAGGCTTAAATCGCATCTCCCTAATCTCCGGGCGTATCTTTATGGAAGATTGGAAGGATGGCAGTCTGGAAGAAGCTCTAATGTCCAAACTTCCATCCTTCCACCTTTCCAATTCTTCCAACTCTACCCCTTGACTTGCCTTCAAAATGCACTATGATGGGCAATCTTAACACACAGAGCGATGATATGCCAAACATGACCGTCACAGAAAAATATGCCCAACCGGAGGTGGTTGGGTTCTGGAAACAGTTGAGCGAAACCGGCTTGCAACGGTGTGAACAAGCCATGATCGAACGGTATTTTCCGGCGCAGGGGCGGCTGCTGGATGTGGGTTGCGGGGCAGGGCGGGCGACGCTGGCTCTTGAGCGGGCGGGCTACGCCGTGACCGGCGTCGATTTGAGCCTCGATATGCTGGCGGCGGGGCGCAGCCTTTCGGGGACAGTTCGCCTGGGTGGGGCCAATCTCCTCGCTTTGCCCTTCACCAACGCTTCCTTTGATGGGATGTTTATGTTTTTCGGGGCGCTACAGCATCTTCCCGGCCAGACGAACCGCCGCCGCGCCTTGAGCGAAATGGCCCGCGTTACTCGTCCGGGCGGTCGGCTTATTTTGGGTCTCGATAATGTGGCCCCGGCCCTGCTCTGTTATGGCTATTGGTTGGCCCGGAAAGTGTGGTTGTTGCCGTTTGGCTCGCAGATTGGTTCGCAGATTGGCCCAGTTTCAGAAACTGGGCCAATCTCTGGAACGCCTCAA
>CAZWZZ010001170.1:0-2201 GCA_964638395.1 uncultured Caldilineaceae bacterium | reverse complement strand
GCCCATAAAATAGCGCAATCTGGCAAAAAAGCAACTTTGTCAGATTGCGCTATTTTCTTAGTTGCAACTTAGATGTCGTCGGCGGTGGGGTCGGCCTCGTCATCCGCTTTTGTGACCAAGATTTCCCGCCGGCCGCCCCCCTCATCCGGTCCGATGATGCCTTGATCCTCCATCTCGTCGATCAGCCGGGCGGCCCGGGCATAACCGATACGCAGGCGGCGTTGGAGGAGCGAGACCGAGGCTTTGCTCTCTTTGCGGACGATGTCGATGGCCTTTTCCAGAAGCGCTTCATCTTTTTTGCTGCTTTCGGCCTTTTCCTGAGCCTGTAACTCTTCCCAGAGCGGCTGTTGAACCAACCCGGTCGGCACTTCGACCGGTCCCCGCGACACCGAGGGGGCCAGCGAACCGCGCCAGAAACGGGTCAGTCGATCTAACTCCTTGTCTGAAACGAAAACACCCTGCAACCGCTTCAATTTGGCCGAGTCGGGGGCCATATAGAGCATATCCCCCTTGCCGAGTAACTGCTCCGCGCCGGGCGTGTCCAGAATAACCCGCGAGTCGATCTGGCTGCTGACGGCAAAGGCGACGCGGGCCGGAAAGTTGGCCTTAATCAAACCGGTGACCACATCGACCGACGGGCGCTGGGTGGCGATAATCATATGCATGCCCACGGCCCGGGCCATCTGGGCGATGCGGGTAATCGTCCGCTCGATTTCGTCCGGGGCCATCATCATCAAGTCGGCCAACTCGTCGATGATGATGACGATATAAGGCAACTTTTCTTTGTCCTGCTGCTCCGCCTTTTCGTTGTAGGTCATAATGTTGCGGACGTTTTCCTGGGCGAACAGCTTGTAGCGCCGGTCCATCTCCCGCGTGGACCAACTCAACACCCCGGCGGCCTTCTCCAATTCGGTCACGACCGGGGCCAGCAGATGGGGGATGCCGTTGTAATTGTCCAGCTCGACCATTTTGGGGTCGATCATCAGCAGGCGCAAGGTTTCCGGGGTATGGGTGCTGATGAGGCAGGCCACCACGGCGTTGATGCAGACGCTTTTCCCGGAGCCGGTCGAGCCGGCAATCAACAGGTGGGGCATAGCGTTGAGATCGGCCACGACGGCTCGCCCCGACACATCCTGGCCCAACGTAATCCGCAACCGTCCGGCATATTTTTGGAAGCGATCCGACTCCATCAAAGTCCGCAAGGCCACCACGTTTTTGGCAGCATTGGGCACTTCCAACCCGACGTAAGGCCGGCCCGGAATAGGGGCCTCGATGCGGATGGGGGCGGCGGCTAAGGCCAGGGCCAGATCGTTCGACAGGTTGACGATCCGGGAGACGCGCACTTTGCGGGGGTTGCCTTTGGCATCTTTGGTGGCCATAAAGCCCGGCTCCAGGCTGAACTGGGTCACCGATGGTCCCTGGTTGATCTCCCTGACTTTGGCCTCGACGCCAAAACTGGCCAGCGTTTCCTCGATGACTTTCACCCGTTGCCGAATCTCGGCCTCGCTGATTTCCTGTTCGTGCCCCTCCTCAAAAATCTGGCCGAGGGGCGGCAGTTGCCACCCATTACTACCCTGGTCGGTCCCAGAATCGCTGACTGATGTCGCGGTGGGGGACGAACCGTCTCCATTATTCAGGGCAGGCGGATGAATGATGACCTCCCCATCGACCTGGATCGGGGCTTCCTCTTTTTTGGAGGCGGACGATTTGGCCGGCAGCATGCGGTCGATGAGCCGGGGTTTGGGGGTGGAGGTGGAGCGGATGCGGGGAGCCGCCGTCTGGTTGATCGTCAACTGGCGAAAGTGCCGCCAATCCTGGAAACGATAATAGAGATCGCGGATCATCTGGAACAGTTCGCGGAAGGAGAGGCCGCTAATCAAGATGATGACGATAGGAACCAGCCCAACCAGGACGACGATGGTCCCGGATACGCCCAAAGCCGAGCGCATCAACTCTCCCAGCACGATCCCGATGAGGCCCCCGCCGCCGGGATTGTCCAGGCTGTCGCCAGGCTGAATCAGGTGAAAGGCGATCAGCAGAATGGCCAGGAGCATAAACGTGCCGACCGGCTTCTCCCACTTCTCGTCATCATCCTCGGCGCTGTACCGCTTGAAAAACCAGACCGACAGCAACCCCAAAATGAACCAGAAAATATATTGGCCCCAGCCGATTAGCAGCCGCAAAAATTCGAGCCAGGTGGT
>CAZWZZ010001169.1:0-2202 GCA_964638395.1 uncultured Caldilineaceae bacterium | reverse complement strand
GCTACCCCCAACTGCTCGGCAATCGACGATAACATATCAATTTCCACCTGGCTAAAGTGGCGCTCACCCCGGCTAAACAGGCCCAAGACCCCCAGGCTATATCCTCGCAGCCGAATCGGTACACCGACCCACTGCTCGAACTCAGGCCCGACCGCCACCGGCTCCGGAAGACGGGTTACAAAATCGGTCAGTAACAGCGGTCGATTTTTCTGGATGACCCAACCGATCATCCCCTGCCCGATTTCAAGCTCAGCCACCTGCGTTCGCAGCGCCGAAGGTAAGCCCTGTTCGACGGCCAATGTCAACCGCTCCTCCGCCTCATCCAATAGATGGATCATCCCGGCTTGACCTTCCAGGGCCACCAAAATCCGTTCGAGCGACCGGGTCAGGGTCCACTCCAGATTGGCGGACTCTCCGGCGATGGCGGTAATCTCATACAGCGCCTTTAACTCCCGCGTCCGGTCGATCACCCGTTGCTCCAAATTCTCATTGAGTTCGTGGATCTTCTGCTCGATCTTCTTTCGCTCATCCACATTGCTGACCAGACCGTAGATGACTTTGGAACTGCCTTCCGGTCGCACCCGGGCGCTATCCCGCACCCAGATAACCTGACCATCGGCCCGGATGATACGATATTCGGTCTCACTGTCGTGCCCCTGGGTGAGACGATGGGATTGGGCGGCGGCGATAGGCCGATCCTGGGGATGGATCAAGACCGACGGCCAGAAGTTGCGGTCGGCCATAAAGGCATCAATCGGATAGCCGGTCAGGGCTTCGATATGGGGAGAGATGTAAAGGTTGATGTAGGCTCCGGTGGTCGTCACCTCGGTCACATAGACGTGGTCGCTAATGGAGGCGATGACCTGCCGGAAACGCTCCTCCGGCCAGGTGACACGGGCCACCTGGCCCTGCCGCCCCAGCGCCAGGGCCACAGCCGAGTCCAGCCGCGTCAAATCGTCTCGAATGATGTAATCGCTGGCCCCGGCCCGGAGGCGGGTTACGGCGGTGGCCACATCGTTGGCCTCGGCCAGGAGAATCACCGGCAGGCTCAACTGCCGCTCTTTGACCAGGCGCAGCACCAGTGGCCCCTCACAGCCGGGCAGCGTATCGTTGGCCAGGATCAAATCATAGGAGGCATCGGTCAGAGCTTTGATCAAAGCCTCGGCGGTGGACACCACCTGGGGGCGACACGCATACCCGGCCGTGGTCAGGTGATCGACAATGTTGGTTACCTGTGATTGGGCAGTTTCTACAATTAGCAGTTGCAAAGGCTGGCGATTCATCAAGTTCTCTTCGCGGTTTTCCATTTCTATAGCGGCCCGTTGTGGACCGATGATCCACAGGTCGCACCGGGCCAGATATACCCTCTCCATTATACCACGACTTTTGCCCCTGGCATCGACCAAATGAGGTAAAACTTAGCGTGGTTAAAGTTAGAAGGCTCTTTCCGCCAAAAAAATCAGGCAGCACTGTCGCTGCCTGATAGCAAAATGGATAGTTTGATTGTCAGAATAGGATTTTATGCCCTCTAATGATCGAGCGAGCGGATGAGCAACACCGGACGGTCAATGTGTTCTAGCACCTCAGCGGCGATACTACCCTGGAACACGCGGGGCAAGCCGGTTCGCCCGTGGCTAACCATTGCAATGAGATCGGCATTTTTCCGCTTGGCGGTTTTGATGATTTCATCAACAATGGGACCGTAGGTGAGAACCGTGTCACTCTTGATATCCTGGGTGCTAAATGCGGCCTGTTGCTCGGCCAAATATGTCCTGCAATTTTCCATTTCTTGATGGACAGTTTCCGCATTCTTCCGGTTTATGGCGTCGATCAGGTCGGAAGGCGGTTCAAACACGTGCATCAGAACGACACCGGCGCCATGCGCTTTGGCCAGATTCTCAATGTGGGGCAAAATCGCTTCGGCGCGGGGGGATCCATCCAGAGGGACTAAGATATTTTTATACATTGCCGGAATACCTCCTAAATTTTGGGTATGAAGTCGATGAGATCAGCCCACCGTTAACTGTTGAATGAACGAATCAATAACAGCGGGCGGTCGATGCGATGCAGAATCCCAACGGCAACGCTGCCATAGAAAACACGGGTCAGTCCGGTGCGCCCGTGGCTGACCATTGCAATCAAATCGGCGTTTTCTTGGTTCGCTGTTTTGATGATTTGTTCCACAATCGGCCCGTGCCCCAG
>CAZWZZ010001168.1:0-2202 GCA_964638395.1 uncultured Caldilineaceae bacterium | reverse complement strand
TTGACAAGATTTACAGGATTTAGTTACTGTCACGAAGTTTTCGCCACTCCTTAGAACACGGATTGGCAGGATGGAACGGATCAAAAATAATCAGTCAAAATCCGTTACATCCTGTAGATCCGTGTTCTTGACCAGGCAGACGTCCTGACGGTGGCGAAAAACTAATGACACTGACCGTCCAGCATCCTGAGTAGGCTGAGTGAGCGAGGCCGTATCGAAGGGTACTCGCTCACTGGATAACATGGGTTTGCCCGATTATACGGCCTGGGAACCGAAACCTTTGTTCGCATCGTTAGCCAAAAATGACTATCTCCCTGCCGCCCCGTCCATCGACAGCCAACCGTCAGCTTGGCGTCAGCCTTTTAAGGGCCAAATTTACGTTTTTTTCAGAAAAGTGTGGTATTATTAGCCTGTATCTGGGTATGGTTCTTCATAGCCCCAAGAAATTTGGTTGACAACGTCGTAAAACGTAAGGCGCAAAACGTAATGATTTTGACAAAATAACCGCTTACGTTTTACGTTTTGCGTTTTACGGGATGACGTTGCTCAACCTGGTGGGTAAAAAAGTGTAAATTTATTTGAACCATCCTCTGTATCTCTCAAGTAAAGGATTTTATCTCAAAGGCGTACAATCGTTATGAAATCAACCAAAGTTTCCGAGCAGGATGTGACCGAAAATTCCGTTATCGAACGCTGGCAGAATGGCGACCCCGACGCTTTCGATGAACTGTATACAGCCCACTCCCAATCGATCTATCGTCTCGGTTGGGCCATGCTGCAACAGTCTCAGGCCGCCGAGGATGTCGTGCAGGAAACCTTTATGCGGGCGCACAAAGCGCGGGCACGCTTCGACCCCAGCCGGGCCAGCTTCGGCACCTGGCTGTATCAGATTGCGCTCAACTACTGCCGCAGCCATCTGCGGCGTAAGCGGCTGCTGACAGTGCCCTGGCTACGCACGACGGACGAGGGGCCGGATTTTCCCGATGCCCGCCCCGGCCCGGAGATGCACGCCCTGCGGAGCGAGTACCAGCAGATGTTGTGGGATGCCGTTCAGAAATTGAGCGTGCCCTTAAGGGAAGTCGTCACCCTTCATTATTATATGGAAATTCCTGCTGTGGAAATTGCCAAAATGTTGGATTGTCCTGAAGGGACGATCTACTCGCGGTTGCATAACGCCCGTCGTCGCCTGGCGGCCTCGTTGGCTGAGAAGGGGATGACGCGGCCTGAGGTACTTGAGACACAAAATGCCCACTAAGCATGTGACGCATCAGATCGAGGCTTACCTCGATAATGATTTGTCGGCGGCTGACCGTCGTCGTCTCGAAGAGCATATCGCCCATTGCCCGACCTGCGCCCACCGGCTGTTTGAAGCCCGCCGCTTGGGTAACGAACTGGGGACGGTGATGAAGAAAAAGCTGGGTCACCCCACGCTTCCCCCGGCGCTGCGCTATAAAATTCGAGACCAACTCCAAAATGAAAAATCCTCGCCCCGTTTCCAACTGCCCTGGGCCACCTACGGGCGCATCCTCAACGCCGTCGGCACCTTTGGCGCGGTGGCTGTCTTGCTACTGGCTGCCTTCTTCGTCATTCGGGGGCAGTTGCCCGGTAACGCCACCCAGGTTCAATTGAGCGCCAACCCGGACGATAACTCGGAGGAAGCCACAGCATCGGCCCTGCCCACACCGATGACCGTGGCCGAGCATGACCAAGACAGCCAGCCTACGCCCATTACGTCATTGGGCGATAGTCTGACCCCGCGTACCGAGGCGAGCGACGCGGCAGAGGCCATTGCCCCTCAACCCCAGGTGTCCCCCGAAAATTCAACGCCACCCCCGCCATCCCGAACCAATGCTGAACCGAGCAGTAGCCCGTCTGAAGATAAAAGGCAGGAGACATTGACCGAGCCGTCGGTACCGGACGGCACGATTGCCTTTGCTTTCTTCAACGCGGGGGCACAGTTCTATGAAATTCATCTGGTCGATCCCGATGGCAAAAATCGGCGGCGTTTCCCGGTCGCTGGCGTCTCCGAACCGGCGCTACATCGCACCGCAGCGGGTGATTATCAAATCGCCTATCGGGCCTGGGGTGCGCCAACGGCGCCCCGTGCCCTGATTAGCAACGATTGGGACAATACCCAGCCCGAGACGATCACCAATTTCTGGGAGGATAGCCATCCTGACTGGTCGCCGACCGAAAACCGGA
>CAZWZZ010001167.1:0-2203 GCA_964638395.1 uncultured Caldilineaceae bacterium | reverse complement strand
AACGGGAGCGCCTGGCCCGGGACCTGCACGACAGCGTGGCCCAGATTTTGACCAGCATCGGCATCAACCTGGAATGGTGTCGCCAACATTTATCGCCGCAATCCCCGATGACCGAGCGGATTTCTCTGTTGAAGTGGCTAGCCCGGAACGGTCTGTATGAGATTCGGCGGGCCATTTTGGAGTTCTCGGCGGCTCGGGTGGCCGAAGTTGGCCTGGCCGCGGCCATCGAGACGCTGGTCAGCGATTTCGAGAAGATTGCCGGCATTAGTGCCTCCTTCGAGTTACAAGGGGAAGTCCGCCGGCCCGATAACCAGGTCGAGGATGCGCTCTATCACATTGGCCAGGAGGCGCTTTACAACGTCTTCAAACATGCCCAGGCCAGCCATGTGTGGGTCACATTAACGTGTACCCCGGCGAACTTGACGCTGCGAGTCACCGACGACGGGGTTGGCATCGACCCTGGCATTATCAACCAGATTGGACAGAAGGGGGCCACGTTTGGCCTGACCAGCATGACCAAACGCACGACCGAGTTGGCGGGGACGCTTTTTATTAACGGTAGACCTCAACGGCAAGGCTCGGAGGAGGTCACAGACCTCCGACCGCCGGTTGCAAACCGGCTCGGAGCATTTGATTGCGGTCTACTGATTAATGACGCCAACGGCTCAGGCACAGAGGTTATAGCCCACATTCCAACATAGGAGACCAGTTATGGAGACCATCCGTATTTTGATCGTAGACGACCACCAGATTGTGCGCCAGGGTATTCGTTCGTTGTTGAACCTGGAGCCGGACCTGACGGTCATTGCCGAAGCCAGCAACGGCCAAGAAGCCCTCCAATTGGTTCGCAGTCACAAGCCCGACATCCTTCTCCTCGATCTAAAGATGGCCGATATGAGCGGCCTGGAGGTGTGTCGGCGCATCGTCGCCACACATCCCCACATTTCCATCCTGATTTTGACCGCTATTTCTGATGACCAGGAAATCTTTGAATGTATCAAGGCCGGGGCCAAAGGGTACGTCTTGAAAGATGTGGACGTGGTCGAACTGATTCGCCATATCCGCATTGTCCACCGGGGTGAGGCCGTTCTCGACCCCAAGGTGACCGATATTGTCATGCAGCACATGCGTCAATCGGCTGTAAAACCTGAACCGGAGGAGACAACGCTCTCCTCGAAAGAGGTGGACATCGTCCAGCTTATCGCCGCTGGATTGACCAACAAAGAGATTGGTCAGGCTCTTTTCCTCAGCCCCAACACTGTCAAATTCCACATTAGCAACATCATGCGGAAGCTCGACGTCAACCGCCGGACGGAAGTGGTGCATAAGGCCACCAGTCACGATCTGATCCAGCCGTTCGAGTGAGCCTCCCGCCCGCCCCCGCTTCTTCAAGACCTGACAAGTCTCGATTGTCCCACCAGGTTGAACAGTTACGTTTGTAGAACAATTTTGTAAGGGTCAACGACATTTTGCACAGTCTAAACACTACAACGGATTTAGAAAATAGCGGATGGCACGCCTTTTCTATCCGTTTTTTCTTAATCCGCTGTAGTGTTGTTGTTCAAGATGTGTCAGCCTACTACAGTTTGTAGAACAATTTGCTAAATTGTTCCGGTTTTGGATCACGGGTAGCACTGCACATAACCGTGGACAAGCCAAAAAGCCGCTTTTTTCGCTCTAGCCAAGTCCGTCCCACGGGGAGGCTCCGCACTGACTTGGCGATTCTGGGCCGGAAACGCCAGTCACGGACTGGCTTCGCGCTATCCACGACGGTGTGCAGAGCTACCGGATCACGAACGGGCCACAAATTAGCAATTTTGCGCTACAAAAATCAAAACCGGGCGAGATTGGTCAACAAGTACGTTCTCCTGTAAAAATTCGCAAAAGCAACAAGCCTCACCACGCTTTACCGCTGCCCGGTCGGGTAAAAAAATGTTTACCTGATCGGGTAGTGGATTTTACCCACTTATGCATTGACCTCGGCCCGCTTCATCGTTAGAATTGAGGCCAGGTCATTTAGGCAGCCTAAGGCCACACCTCAACTATCGCTTCTCAACTTACTCCCAACAATACAGTGGCAAAGCGTTTTACTTACTTATAGTTACTCAAACAGAGTTGTTTATTAACTTTAGCACAAAGGAGTTGCAAATTGAAAGCTGCAGTCGTACATGATTTCACGAAGAAGCTGGTTATTGAAGATGTC
>CAZWZZ010001166.1:0-2206 GCA_964638395.1 uncultured Caldilineaceae bacterium | reverse complement strand
TCGCGGAGATGCTGGCGGCGTTAGGTCGCTAATCGACCGGCTTGTTGTTTGTTTGTTTATTTATTTATTGAAAAAGGCCCCCGGCTTGGGGGCCTTTTCGTTGAGTTAGGATGATTTACAATTTTACAATGGAAACGCCTATGTCGCTCAATCCAAACCTGACCCAACTCTATCCCCACGTCTGGCGGCTCATCGCCCCGAATCCGTCGGTTATGACCGGTCCCGGAACCAATACCTACCTCGTCGGCGGGGAGCAGCTCATCATCATTGACCCCGGCCCGGCGGACGCGACCCATCTGGATAACACCGTGGCCGCTGTCGATAGCCTCGGCGGGACGGTGCAAGCGGTGATTCCCACTCATTTCCACGCCGACCATAGCGGCAACGCCCAGGTCGTGGCCCAGCGGCTCAATGCGCCGCTTCTCAGTTTCAACGATCCGTTTCAGGCGGAGGAGGAGATCAAGGTTGATGGGGCCACCCTGGTAGTCAAGCATACGCCGGGCCATATTCAGGCCCACATTTGCTTATGGTTGCAGGAACAAAACCTGCTGTTCGGCGCGGATTTGGTGGCCGGAGAGGGCACGATCGTGATTATTCCGCCCGATGGAGATATGGCCGACTATCTGGCCTCGCTGCGGGCGATGAAAGCATTGGCCCCGGCTGCCATCCTGCCCGGACACGGGCCGGTCATCGAGGATCCCCAAGCCTGGCTGCAACAGTACATCGACCACCGTCTCCAGCGGGAGGCGCAGGTGGTGGCTATGTGGGGCCGGGGCTACCACACCGCCGCCGAAATTGCCGCCCACATCTACACCGACCAGCCCCCGCCCGTCCTCCGCATCGCCACCCTCCAGGTTGAGGCTCATCTGGAAAAGTTACGGCAGGAGAAACGCCTCCCTCTGCGTCAGGCGGATACGAGTTAACAAGTTGAACTTTTCATTTGACTTTTCATTTGACTTTTCAATTGAGGAGACTACAATTTGGCCTGATATTGAGGAATCTCCATGCAAAAAAGTCGTCTAACTACAATTTTTGCCGTTGTTTTTGTCGATCTGCTCGGCTTCAGCCTCATCTTACCGCTCATCACGTTTTATGCCGGGGCTTATGGGGCCAGCGCAACCATCGCCGGTTTGTTGATCGCTTCCTATGCGGCGGCCCAATTTGTGGGAGCGCCGTTGTTGGGGCGTCTCTCCGACCAATATGGCCGGCGACCGGTACTGCTCGTCAGTATTGTGGGAACCATTCTCGGCTTCCTGCTGCTGGGTCTGGCCGACCCGCTAGGTCGGCTTTTGGCCGGGGCGGTGCCGGCGAATCTCTTTGGCGATCCGGTCTCTACCCAGAATACCCTGATCCTGACGCTGCTTTTTACCAGCCGCATCCTGGATGGCCTGACCGGGGGGAACATCTCGGTGGCCCAAGCCTACATCGCCGATGTCACGGATGAAAGCAACCGGGCCAAGGGGATGGGCTTGATTGGGGCCGCTTTTGGTCTGGGCTTCATTTTTGGGCCGGTCATCGGCGGCACGTTGAGCGTCTGGGGCTATGGCGCTCCGGCCTTCGCCGCAGCCGGGTTAGCCACCCTCAACCTCATCGCCGTCTATATCTGGCTGCCGGAATCGCTGACCGAGGCTCGCCGTGACGAACTATCCGGCCAATCTCGGCCTCTGTTCGATATTTTGGCGGTGTCCAAAGCCCTCCAGCGGCCTCGCGTCAACCCGCTCCTCTACACCCGCTTCTTTTACGGCTTTACCTTTGCCACGCTGGAGACGGTTTTCCCCCTCTATGCCGAATACCGTCTGAATTTAGATGAGCGGATGACCAGCTATATTTTTGCCTACATCGGAGTCCTTATCGTTCTGGTGCAATGGGGCGTAGTGCATCGCTTGGCCGCCCGTTTTGCCGACAATTATCTCATCTTGGGCGGTCTGCTTCTCTTGACCATCTCGATGTTAGGCTGGGGTCTGGCCCCCAATCTCTTCGTGGTGTTGATCGTCCTGGCCCTCATTTGCCTGGCCGGCGGCGTTCTGAATACCACCCTGCGGAGCGCCCTGAGCAAGGCTGTTTATGCCGATGAGGTGGGCGGGATGATGGGCCTCTCCTCTTCTATCGACAGTCTGACCCACATTTTGGCGCCCTCTCTGGGGGGTCTCATCCTCCAGCGGTTGGGGACCGCCGCGCCGGGCATCGTGACGACGGTTCTGCTCAT
>CAZWZZ010001165.1:0-2208 GCA_964638395.1 uncultured Caldilineaceae bacterium | reverse complement strand
GTGTTCCCAGAGGGCGCATCATCGAAATTTATGGCCCGGAAAGTTCGGGGAAAACGACGTTGTGCCAACACATCATCGCCGAAGCCCAGAAGATGGGGGGCGTCGCGGCCTTCGTTGATGTCGAACATGCGCTGGATCCGATTTACGCCCAAAAATGTGGCGTTAATATCGACGAACTTTACGTTTCCCAACCGGATACCGGCGAACAGGCCCTGGAAATTACCGAGGCGTTGGTGCGCTCCGGAGTGTTATCTATCATCGTGGTCGACTCGGTGGCGGCCTTAGTGCCCCGGGCGGAAATCGAAGGGGAGATGGGCGATTCCCATATGGGGTTGCAGGCCCGGCTGATGAGCCAGGCTCTCCGTAAATTGACCGGGGCGATCAAAACGACCAATACCAGCGTTATCTTCACCAACCAACTGCGCCAAAAAATTGGGGTGATGTTTGGTAACCCGGAAACCACGACCGGGGGCATGGCCCTCCGTTTTTACTCATCCGTCCGCATAGATATTCGACGCATCCAGGCCATCAAGGATAGCGGCGAGGTCATTGGCAATCGGACCCGGGTCACTGTCAAGAAAAACAAGGTGGCCCCGCCGTTCAAGGTGGCCGAGTTCGATATTATGTACAACGAAGGCATCTCCAAAGTGGGGGATCTGTTAGACCTGGCCGTTGCCCAGGACATCGTTGATAAACGAGGCTCTTTCTACTCATACGGCGATACCCGGCTGGCTCAGGGCCGAGAAAACAGTAAGAACTTCTTGGCCGAAAACCCGGATATGGTCTCTGAAATCGAAAATAAGATCAGAACCGCCTTTGGTTTACCGGCTGTCCAAGCGGCTGAAACCACAGAAGCAGCGACCGAGTCCTGATGTCAGGAACCGGCTCACTGAGGAAAATATTTCAGGGGGGTAACTCTCTCTTTTAACGTGGCTCACGAGACCACACATATAGATTGACGCGATCACAGCTTCCGAATATTTCGTTGGAACAAGCAATTTTAGTTATCACGAATCCGGTGTCAGCGATATACACCGCTTTCATGCAACTCGAAACCAATAGCTGTTAACCTATAGAGGTTCAACGTATTCTTTATAATTTGACCAATTTGCCTACATTTACCGGACACGATTACCTGAGGCGAACAGTCATCGTTAAGATTTATAATTTCAACAACGTATAATCCCAATGATGATGGATTATGCTTACAATAAATCTGTACCTTTTTTGGGTATCTACAACCCTATTCATATTTCCTTCAATAGGTTTAGTAACGGTTAACACTGTTGTTTGGGCGTTGCGATACAGAAGTATGCTCAACTTGTAATGCAAAACACTCCGTTAATCACCGCATTGTTTTCCGGTGATCATCATCATTTAGGTATTTAGTTACTGTGTGCGGTTGAGGGCTGCTTGTTTCAAGATTAATTCCGATAGTTATCGAGGAAAAAGCTGTGATGCCTTGCGTCACAGCTTTTTTATTTTCTTAATAATAATGGCCGGCACAATTACCGCTCTAAAAATTCAAAAACGGGATAAAGACCGGGTTAACGTTTTTATCGACGATCAGTTTGCCTTTGGCGTCACCGTGACGGTCGCCCTGCAACTCCGCAAAGGACAACATTTGAGCGATACCGAAATCAAATCGCTCAAACAGGGGGATGAGCGGGATAAAGCTTACAATCGGGCGGTGCGTCTGCTAGGACGGCGGCCCCGCAGCCAGACGGAAATAGCCCGCTATCTGCGCGAAAAAGGGTATGACCAGGTCGTGATTGATGACACCCTCAAACGTCTCCTCGATCAACAATACCTGGATGATGAAGCCTTTGTCCGGTTCTGGGTCGAGAATCGGGAGCGGTTTCGGCCCCGGGGGGAGCGGGCGCTGCGGTACGAATTACGCCAAAAGGGCATCGCCGACGACCTGATCGAGGCCGCGCTAGGGAATGTCGATGAGGAAGCGTTGGCCTGGGCGGCGATTGAACCAAAATTGAGGCGGTGGCACGATTTGGGGGCTGAAGATCTCAAGAAAAAAGTGATTGGCTTTTTAAGCCGCCGTGGGTTTAATTATCAAATAGCCAACCAAGCCTTCGTGCGGGCGTGTGAGCAGTTAGGCGTATCCGAAGAGGATACCTGGCTCTGAGTTGTCCGGGTGGGGTAAGGGGCTAAGTCTAAGCGCATCCGACTTGGTCCCTTACTCGACATAGACAA
>CAZWZZ010001164.1:0-2210 GCA_964638395.1 uncultured Caldilineaceae bacterium | reverse complement strand
TTGTCAATATCCAAGTGAATTATCAGAGCGGTCGGCTCATGGCAAAATCGCGCCATCGATCTCAACGCCGCGAAAATCGGCGGTATCATAGATCGCATCGGTCAAATCCGCATTGCGAAGCGTTGTGCCGTCCAGCGTGGCCCCCTTTAAATCGGCTCCGGTCAGGTCGGCCTCGTCGAATTTGGCCTGGGTCAAATCGGCCCCGGTCAACGTGGCTCCGCTCAGCGTAGCCTCGCTAAAGTCTGATTCATTGAGATGGGCCTCCACCAGCACTGCGCCGGTCAGGTTACTATTTTGAACGCTGGCCCGTTGCAGCCACGCCCCCCGCAGATTGGCTCCCATCAGCCGGGCTTGACGCAAATCAGCCCTTTCCAGAATCGTCTCTTCAAGTATCGCCTCGCTCAAATCGGCGTTCCGCAGATCGGCCCGCGACAAATCAACCCCACTCAGGTTGGCCCCTTGCAGATTGGCCGCTTGCAAACGGGCGTGTTCCCAATTCATCTCCCGCAAATCCATCCGGCTCAGATCATACCCTTCGCACTGCGGGGGGCAATTCGCCGGGAGCAGCGGCGGGGCCGGCGTCTCTCCGGTGGTGATGCCACAGCCGGTGAGCCATAGGGTCGTGACCAAAAAGCCATAGAGTAAGCTGTTTTTAAGCATGGGTCGCCTCATTTCTGTAAAAGTTTATTGATAAACTTATCTTAGCAGTAAACCGAGGCTATTGTCATCCCACTTGAGTTGTATCTTTATTACTGAATACAGAATCAGTAGATCGTCCATTGCCCCCTTCGATACAACCTCATTCTTCGGTTTACTCAGGATGCGGCGGTCTACTGAGAATGAGCCCCGAATATGAGCTACGCACAATCAATCAAAGCGATTGCCACGCCCCCCAAATTTCCCGCCCCATCAATCGTGACCCGGTAGAGAAATCATCGAGCCGACCTTCCAGCCACCACCAATTTGTTGGATCTATCCGGGGGAAAGTCCTGTATCTTGACCCCATAAAGTGCGGAATGGCCTCATATCGTCGCTAGTGGTTTATTTAAAAGTTTTTGGAACAAAGCCAGAAATTCCCCCCGCCGGAGGGCTAGGGGGGCGAATGTGACATTGTCGAATTACGGGCTTGGCTAACGCGAGAATCACCTTACAAATATCTGGTAAACATCGTGAGGTGGTAATATCCTTGTAAGTTATGAGGGCTATAATCTTAAACTGTAACGATTATCAGCAAAAAGGAGAGGAAACTTATGGTAAAACATCTAAGTTTTGGAGTGTTGTTGGGCCTACTCCTGACCGCGCCCTTGGTGGGGCTGATGTACCTGGCCAACCAGGTGGCCGGTCTGCCCTTCGTCCCCTTTGATCTGTTTAACTGGCTGGTGCGGGTACTGCCGGGCGGGATCATCACTTTCGGCATCGACGCGATGATCGACACGATGCTCTTTCTGGGAATGGATGTGGCCGACACGGCCAAAACCGCCGAGCGGATTATGGCGGTGCTGCAATTCCTGGCCGTTGGGGTGGTCATCAGCCTGATTTTCTTCGGGGTGATGGCCTGGGGCCGCCGCCAGGCAGATCGCCTGGCCGGGCTGGTGGCCGGGGCGTTGTTTGGTCTGCCGCTAATCGGCATCAGCCTGGCTATCACCCAATCGAGCGTTCCTCCCTTGGTCAGCCTTATTTTTCTGCTGGTTCTATTTTTGGGCTGGGGTCTGTTGTTGGCAGAAGGCTACCAGCGCCTCATCAGCGAGCCGGAATCGGCCGCTCCCGCCGAGGCTGCCCCCGATGTCGCAGTACTCAACCGTCGCCAATTTCTGGTACGACTGGGTGCGGCATCGGCGACGATCACCGTGGTTGGGGCCGGGGTGGGGACCGTTCTGGCCCGACAAGAGCAGCGCCGTCTGGAGGCGCGGTTGGTCGCCAGCGAGGCCCACGAGGTCGAGGTGACGGAGGAGCTGCCCTTTCCCAACAGTAACGATCCGGTCGTGCCCGTGCCCGGCACGCGCCCGGAGTACACGCCCATCAAAGATCATTACAAGGTCTTTCTCCAAACCGAGCCGACCGTCATCGAGGGTATGGATTATGTCTTGCCTATCACCGGCCTGGTGAACAATTCGTTAATGCTCACCCTGGATGATATTCGCAACAATTACGAATCGCGGGATCAATATGTGACGCTCTCCTGCATCTCCGGGCGGATTGGAACCAGCTTG
>CAZWZZ010001163.1:0-2213 GCA_964638395.1 uncultured Caldilineaceae bacterium | reverse complement strand
AAAAAGAATCGCCGGCCCTGGTCGGCAGCGATGATACCCGCCCGCAAGTGCCGGAAGCGGGCACGGCCTGACGAACGACACAAAAACGATCCCGTACTTCAGGGATGATAGCAATAAGAAACCCCCTTCTGGTAACGTCAGGTTAGATGACAAAATACCAGGAGGGGGTTTTTGCCTCAAAAACCGCTTTTCGTCATTTGCCGACGGCGGTCAGTTGAAGACTCCATTGTTTTATAGTACACAATTTGTACCGTCGGTGTAACGTTAATCGCTCGTAATCTCTTGCAGGGAGACTATCAGCGGGGGTAAATCTTGCTGAATGATTTGCCAGACAATGTCCAAATCGACGGCATCGTAACCGTGAATAAGTCGGTTACGCAGCCCTACAATCTGCGCCCACGGAATTTCGGGATGAGCGGCCTGCTCGGTCGCAGGCACGCGGTTGGCCGCTTCACCAATAATTTCGAGCAGTCGAACCAGAGCCAATTCAAGCAAACGCTCTTTATCCAGGTCGGATCGCTCTTTGCCCTGGCACAGGTCTACTGCTTCTTGAGCATACTCCAACATTTGCCGCAGCGTCACTTGAGAGTCATGTTTGCTCATATAAGACCTGGGCCTGGGTCAGAACATCGTCCCTAAAATGGGGGCTGAGAAATTGGGGCGTATTTAAATCAACAGGGCGTCCCAACAAGCTGGAGAGTTCATCCTGCATGGCAAAAAAAGCCAGGCCAGGGATGTGTTCCGGTTCAAATTCCACCACCACATCCAAATCGCTGGCTGCGGAAAAATCATCTCGCAACGCCGAGCCAAATACAGCCAGTTTGCGGATATGATAACGCCGGCAAAAATCTATCAAGTGTTGCCGAGGTAGTTGCTCAATTACGGTCTGGGTCATAGTTTTGCCTCAAGCCAATTATACCATTAAATGAAATGAAATGAGTTAGCCCCTATATCCTTCTGACATCGACTTCTTATTCATGGTCACCGGTTCAAATTATAGAAGGTCTCAGGGCATCATACCAAATTTTGGCAAAACTGACCAGGCGTGACTGCTCATTGGCTTCATAATTCAAAAAGCGGTACTGAGAAATCTCGGTACCGCTTTCTCACTTACATTTGTTTCCGATTAAAGATAGGACCCTACGCCATCATCGCCTCGAACTGGGGCCGATCTACCGTTTCGATTTCCAACAGGGTTGTGGCTAAATTCTCCAACTTATCCTGCTGGGTGGTGACGATATCTTTGGCTCTGTGGTACGCCTGGTCTAAAATGGCGCGGATCTCACTGTCGATGGATTGGGCCATTGCTTCGCTGTAGTTACGATTTTCGCCCATACTGCCCAGGAAGGGATTGCCCTGCTCTTCGCCAAAGGTTTGCAGGCCCAGATTGGCGCTGAAGCCGTAGCGCGTCACCATCGCCCGGGCCAGTTTGTTGGCTCGCTCCAGGTCGTTGGCTGCCCCGGTCGTAACCCGCTCAAAGATTATCTCCTCCGCTGCCCGGCCACCGAGCAGCCCGATGATCTCATCCTCGAAGGCTTCCTTCGTCCGCAGATATTTGTCATTCTCCGGCAGCGGCATCGTATAGCCGAGGGCCATCCCCCGCGAGATGATACTCACTTTGTGAACCGGATCGCTGTTTTCCAGATTGTGCATGACCACGGCGTGGCCCGCTTCGTGATAGGCGACCACTTCCCGCTCCTGATCGCTGATGATTTTGCCCTTGCGCTCCGGGCCGGCCACGATGCGCTCCATCGCATCCTGAAATTCCGGCTGGCCGATCGTCATCAAATTACGGCGGGCGGCCAAAATCGCCGCTTCGTTGACCAGGTTCTCCAGATCCGCGCCGACAAAGCCGGGCGTCAGCTTGGCCAGGTCGGACAGATTGATGTCCGGGGACAGGGGTTTACCTCGGGTGTGAACCTTCAGGATGGCTTCCCGGCCATTAACGTCGGGCCGATCCAGGATCACTTTGCGGTCGAAGCGACCGGGCCGCAGCAGGGCCGGATCGAGGACATCGGGCCGGTTGGTAGCGGCGATGATGATGATTTGGGTATCGGTATCGAAGCCATCCATTTCCACCAAAATCTGGTTGAGGGTCTGCTCCCGCTCATCGTTGCCGCCACCCATCCCAACACCTCGCTGGCGACCCACGGCATCAATCTCATCGACGAAGATGACCGCCGGAGAGTTCTCCTTGGCCCGCTTGAAGAGGT
>CAZWZZ010001162.1:0-2213 GCA_964638395.1 uncultured Caldilineaceae bacterium | reverse complement strand
TCTCTGGCTTACGCCCGCCGCAGGGCCAGCCAAATTTGCCGGGGACGGAGGGCCTGGCCGTACATCAACATGGCCGCCCGGAAGATGCGGGCCACCACCCACACTGCCCCGATCAAACAGAGAAGCAGAATAGCCAGGCTGACCAGCAGTTGCCAGAGCGGAACCTGGCTCAAGGCCAGCCGAAACAGGGCAATCATCGGCGCGGTCAGCGGGAACCAGGTCAGCCCCAGAGCCAGCGGCCCGTCCAGAGCATTGATTAACATTCCCAAAAAGTAGAGCGGCAACAGACCGATGAAGCCCAACAACCCGGCCAACTGCCGGGCCTGCTGCCGGCCCCCGGCGATGATGCCCAGCCCGGCGGCGATGACGGCGTACAGAAAATAGGCGGGAATACCGAGCAGCGCGGCCCAGAGTATAGCCGTCCAGGGCAGGGTAAAGGGTTGGCCCGCGCCATAGGCGTTCCAGGCCAGGCCCAGCCCGATGGCCCCGGCCGTGGCCCAGATGCCGATCTGGGTCATCGTCAGCAGAGTGATGCCTAGCACTTTGCCGGTGACCAGTTGCCAGGGGGCCAGGGAGGTGATGACCATCTCCATCGAACGTTGCTCTTTTTCCTGAATGACGGCCAGCCCCATCTGCCCCACGCCGGTTAAAACCACCAGCCCAAAGAGAATGGCCAGCGCCAGCGGGGTGACAATCTGCACGATCAGGCCGAAGCCGGCGGTCACCCGTTCGCCGGTGTCGCGGGCCACGTAGGTGATTTCGGACGGCGTCTCAAGCCGCTCCAGCAGCCAGGCCGGCTGGTCGGTCAGCATGGCCTGGCGCATCAGCCGGGTCAGGCTCTGTTGGCGGGCGATGCCGGGTTCTTCGGCGCTGTGATAGGTGGGACGTTCGCCATCAAAATAGGTGGCGGGTACGACCAGATACCCCTCGATTTGGTTGTGGGCCAGGGCCGTCTCGGCGGCAGCCGGACTGTCGTAGACGGTTACGCCCTCCGGCGCCGGAGCCAGTCCCAACCGGCCTGTTTGATCGACATACCCCAGCGCCGCCGCCCCATCCCGTGACATCGAAATGATCGGCACGGCCCCGGCGATTATCATCAGCAGCGGCAGGCCAAAGGTCAAAATCAGAAAGGTGCCGGAACGCAGATAGTGGCGGTAGGTTTTGGTGGCCAGCAGCCAGACTTTACTCATTGGGCGACTTCCTTTTCATTATTATCAGTAGAATACAGCATCCTGAGTAGACCGAGGAACGAGGTCGTATCGAAGGGTGTGATTGCGGTCTATTGATTATTACCGTTGATCTCCCGGCCCACCGTTTGCACAAAAATTTCATCCAGCGAGACGGTCACTTGCTCAAAATGGTGGACGGTGACCGCCGGTTGGTTGACCAGGCGCTTCAAGACCGTCTCCGGCTGCACCCCCTCTTCGAGTAGGAGGCGGTAGCTGCCGTTGTGGGGGGCAATGCGGGCCACGCCGGGAATCTGGTCGATCTCGCCCCGCCAGGCCACCTCCACGCTGTTCCCGGCAAACTGCTGCCGGATTTCCTGCAAGGGACCATACAGCACCGCTTCCCCCCGGTCGATGAGCAGGATGCGTTCACACATCTCCTCCACCTGGTGCATCTGGTGAGTACTCATGATGATGGCTGCGCCCTGCTCCCGCATGCGGTTCAGCAGCTTTTTGATGAGGCGGGTGTTGACCGGGTCCAGGCCGCTGAACGGCTCGTCGATGATAATCAGTTCCGGTTGGTGCAGGGTGGCGGCGATGAATTGGGTTTTCTGGCTCATGCCCCGGCTCAGGCCGCCGATTTTACGCTCGCGGGCTTCCCACAGCGCCACCTCGCGCAGGGCGCTTTCGGCCCGTTCTTTGGCCGTGGCCCGGCTCAAGCCTTTGAGCTGGCCCATAAAGATGAGCGTGTCGATGACGGTCATATCCTCGTACAGGCCCCGCTCTTCCGGCAGATAGCCGAGGCGGGCTTTGGTCGCCTCCGCCATCGGCCCGCCCAGTACCGTGATTTCGCCCCGATCCGGCTTGATGATGTCCAGGATCATGCGGATGCTGGTCGTTTTCCCCGCTCCGTTGGGACCGAGCAGGCCAAAGATTTCGCCCCGCTGCACCGTAAAGGACAGGTCCTTGACCGCCTGCACTTCGGCATAGCTCTTGGCGATATGTTTGACTTCCAGAGCCGTGGTTGTTTCCATAAGGTTATTTCCC
>CAZWZZ010001161.1:0-2217 GCA_964638395.1 uncultured Caldilineaceae bacterium | reverse complement strand
GCTCTTGGTTCAGTTGAACCATGAGCCGGTCACGGCTGACTTTGGCCACCACCGAGGCGGCGGCGACGCTTAACGAGATGCTCTCTGCTTTGGGGAAAGCCTGTTGGGGAATATCCAGCGTGGGTAATGTCAGGTGGTCTATCAGAAGATATTCTGGCGCTGATGCTAATTTTTCCAGGGCCTGGCGCATCGCATAGCGCGTCGCTCCGACGACGTTGAGATCATCAACCAATCCCGCCGACGCCATGCCAATAGAGACGGCCCAGGCCGTCTCGCAAATAATTTCAAACAACTGCTCCCGTTTGCGCGGGTTGAGTTTTTTTGAGTCATTCAGGCCGGTCAACCGCTCGATGACCTGAGCCTGACCGGAGGGTAAAATAACCGCTGCGGCTACTACCGGCCCGGCCCAGGCCCCGCGCCCGGCCTCATCCATCCCGGCCACGAGGCGATAGCCCTGCCGCAACAGCGCCGTTTCCATGCGTAAATCAGGGAAGATGGGCTGCCCTTGACTCATATGGCGATCTATTTTGCCCGGCGTTCTTTCAGGCGGGCCGATTTCCCACTGCGGTTACGCAGGTAGTAGAGCTTGGCCCGGCGCACTTTGGCGTGGCGCACCACCTGAATTTTTTCGACGCGGGGGGAGTGATACAGAAAGCGCCGCTCGACCCCGATGCCGTGGGCGGCTACGCGGCGGACAGTGAACACTTTGTTCATCCCACCCCCTTTGATCGAAATGACCACCCCCTGAAACGCCTGGGTTCGTTCCCGGTTGCCTTCGACAATGCGGACGTGGACGTTGACGGTATCCCCCGCCTGAATACGGGGACGATCTTCTTTGAGTTGTTCAACCGATTTGAGCAAATCAACTGCATGAGCCATTTCGTTCTCCTTAATCGACATAACGCGGCCAGGGGCCGAGAATAAGTTCATTTTTCTGATAAGATGACAAAAAAAGCGCCAGCGTTGGCCGCCGGACACAAACGAAGATTATACCATAACTTTTTTAAGAGAGACAAATTAATGGGGAGAATTTAAGATTAGCGTTACGCTTCCCGAAAAGGGCAGGATTGTCCGAATGATAAGATCAAAATCCTGGGAATCCATATAGAGCCTTCTTCACTAATCCTCGTCGGCCTCCGCTTCGGCTTGCAGACCGGCCAGATACGCCCGATCCGCCTCGGACAAAACGGCCTCATCCAACAAATCGGGGCGGCGGGCCAGGGTCCGGGCCAGGGATTGTTGCCGCCGCCAGAGTTCCTGCTTGGCATGGTGGCCGGAGAGCAAAATATCGGGCACGGCGTGGCCCCGATACGCAGGCGGGCGGGTGTAGTGGGGATGCTCCAGCAAACCATCCGCATGGGAATCCTTAGCCGTGGCTTCGGCATCGCCCAGGACGCCGGGCAGCAGCCGGGTCAAGGCATCAACCAGAACCATCGCCCCGATTTCGCCGCCGGACAGCACATAATCGCCGATGGACAGCTCCTCGGTGGCTAAATATCGGCGCACCCGCTCATCGACCCCTTCATATCGCCCACACAGCAGCAGCAGGCGGTCGTAGCCGGTCGCTAATTCGTGGGCCACGCGCTGCTTGAGCAGACGCCCCTGCGGCGTCAGCAGGATAACCGGCGGATACCCCTGTTCGTGCAGGGCGTGATACCCGGCATCAGGAATATCAACTGCCAAAATGGCCTCCACCGCGTTGAAAATCGGCTCCGGCTTCATAATCATCCCCCCCCCGCCGCCGTAGGGCGTATCATCGGTGACCCGGTGCTTGCCGGGGGCATAGTCGCGGATGTTGTGGAGGACAATCTCCACCTGCCCCGCCTCGCGGGCCCGGCCAATGATCGACGTATCGAAGACCGGGCCGAACATTTCGGGAAAGAGGGTTAGGATATCAAAGCGCATGAGTTATGACCATATCATCACTCCTTCATTCAAGACTCAGTCCATCCAAATTTTTTGTTCTGTAGGTTCGTCAGGTCGCTCATCGAGTCGGATTATAGGCAGGTTGACCGGAAGGAGCAAGGACGCGCCGGTAGGTCCAAATTTGGCGGCACTCGTTGACAAAGACTTGACTCCCACGCCTGATCTGGCGTATCATAGCGAATATCCCCGGTGGGGGTGGGGGGCGGTTTGGCTGGTGGGGTAAGATGGGGCTGTTAATGGTGCGGGGGGGGCTGGGGAGTGTGGAGGGGTTTTGGTATTGAATTCAAGCAT
>CAZWZZ010001160.1:0-2224 GCA_964638395.1 uncultured Caldilineaceae bacterium | reverse complement strand
TGTATGAAGAGCATCTCTACTTACAAGAAGTCATCATCCGGCACGGGGGAGAACATTTTGAAGTGGGTACATTAATCAAAGCCAACACTGGTGATGATGATGTGGAGTATTTCTCAGGAGGAAAACGTAATGGAGTATGTCAATCTTGGCAAAACAGGGCTGAAAGTCTCCCGAATTTGTCTGGGAATGATGTCGTATGGAACCCCCGACTGGCGAGATTGGGTCCTGTCAGAGGCAGACAGCCGCCCTTTTATCAAACGGGCGCTGGAGTTAGGCATCAACTTCTTCGACACCGCCGATATGTATTCGCTCGGCGTCAGCGAAGAAGTGACCGGCAACATTCTGCTCGACCTGGCCCCGCGTGAAGAGGTGGTCATCGCCACCAAAGTCTATTTCCCGATGAACGATAAACCGAACCAGGGCGGTCTGTCGCGCAAGCACATTATGGATGGTATCGATGCGTCATTGAGACGGTTAGGAACCGATTACGTTGATCTGTACCAGATTCATCGTTGGGATTACGAAACGCCCATCGAGGAGACGTTGGAAGCGCTGCATGACGTAGTCAAGGCCGGCAAGGCTCGTTACATCGGCGCATCCAGTATGTTCGCCTGGCAGTTCAGTAAAGCCCTCTATACAGCCGATCTGCACGGCTGGACCCGCTTTGTGTCGATACAGAATCACTTAAATCTTGTCTATCAGGAAGAGATGCGGGAGATGCTCCCGCTCTGCCGCGACGAAGGCATCGGCGTCATTCCCTGGAGTCCTCTGGCGCGGGGCTTTCTGGCGGGTAATCGCCAGAAGGCGGGCGAAGGGGACACCAAACGGGCCAAAAGTGACAATATGGCCCACGACTTCTACTATAAACAGGGCGATTTTGCCGTTTTGGAGCGAGTGATCGACCTGGCCAAGCGTAAAGGCGTCAAACCGGCCCAGATTGCCCTGGCCTGGCTACTCCATCAACCCGGTATCACCGCCCCGATCATCGGCGCGACCAAAATGTATCAGTTAGAAGAGGCCGTCGCCGCTGTTGAGATTGGGCTATCGCCCGACGAATGTGCCTATCTGGAGGAACCGTACCACCCCCATCCCCTTTTGGGGCATAGTTAGGCCAGGCTGTTCAAGGCGTGGCACGTTTCTTGCTCCTGAAACTCAAGGGGCGTTTTTATCCTTGACCCTGCCCCCCGCCACCCTGCCCGCCATTGATGAAAGCCATCCCCCCGAAATATATGCGCTGCCCTTAGCGCATTGTCACCGAGACAAGGTTATGTTATGATAAAAAGAACCATCAACCCACCGCAAAGTAGCAATTCCAATGGAACCGCTGAATGGAATGAGGAGCCTGATGGCGCTGAGGAGAGACCCCGCCCCTCAGCGCCATCAGGAGAATCAGCCAGACTCAGCGGTTCGGTAGTCCGGCAAAATAGGCCGTGCTTACCCCACGACCTCCCGCAGCCAGACCAACTCAGCCTCGGACAGGGTAGGCGGCGGGGGCGGTTGGCTGTAATCGAGCGAGAGATGATAAAAGGCTTCGTCGTAAAGCTCGGTCAGAATGAGGGGTAGATTTAAGCGGACGTCCTGATCAGGAGCGCGCAGCGGCACGGGTAGCACCGGCAGGGGGTCGGCCAGGTGCAGCGGCCAGACCGACAGGGTGTCACTGGCGGCGCGGGTCAGGGCGATGACATAGGCGACATCGGGGATGTGAGGATAGGGCCAGACCCGCGTCCCGCGCCGGATGAGGTCGATTTCCAACAGATGGACGCCGGCTGCCCGCAGGCGATCCCGTTTTTGGCGATAGCGGCTCAGATTTGGCTCCCGTTTGTTGACCGGCGACAAAATCTCAATGCTGGTCACCAGTTGATTGGCAGCGACGTCTTGAATTTCGACCGTGGCCAGGCGCACCTGGGGAATAGTGATCGTCAGCGGGGCCGTGGTGATGGCCGGTTCCGCCACCGCTACCCCCCCACCGGGGGCCGGAGCCGGTGACGACTCGGCCCGGCGCTTGACGACTTCAACATCAGGGTACATAACCCCAATTTCGGCTTCAAAGGCGCTATCTTCGACCACCGAAATTTCAAGCCGGGCCACATAATGGGGTTGAATTTGGGGGGCCAGATGGCGGCTGATTTGGGTCGCTAACCGGTGGTGCACATCAGGCCACAAATACCCTTCTAAATAAGGGTCCATTCCCGGAAAGGGCGAGGGCATGGGCTGGCTCCTTTGA
>CAZWZZ010001159.1:0-2229 GCA_964638395.1 uncultured Caldilineaceae bacterium | reverse complement strand
CGCTCGATGGGGCCTATCTGTTGACCAGCGCCAAAACCGGCGAGCAGGTCGAAGAAGCGTTTCGGCTGTTGGCCAATCAGTTAGAGGTGTAACGATGAGTCTGCTCTCGCTCGATCTAAGCCCGATGATGTTGGCCGCCCAGGTCGTCAAGGTCTATGGTCTGGCCCACGGCCTGGCCTACGCCCACATCGCCCCCGATTTGACGGTGGTCCAAGCCTCGCCCAACTTTTCGGTGCTGCTGACCGAACCGACCACCGTCATCGAAGGCCAACCATTGACCACCCTGATGCCGGTCTTTGTCGGGGCCGAGGCCACATTACGGGCCATTCTCCAGGGCGACAAAATAGAGCATAAAATCGAGCGGGTTCATCACCGCCCACCCGATAGCCAGGTCGCTTACCTGACGTTCTGGGTGACAGCCATCGACCCGGAGTCGCCCGGCGCGGGGTTGTTGCTCATCATCGAGGATGTGACCGAAGCCAGCCAATTGGATCTGAAACTGCTCCAGGAACGGAATGAATTGCGCCTGATCCGTCGCCAGTTGGACCGGCTCAATCAATTCAAATCGCTGCTACTGTCGATGACCGCCCACGATCTGCGAAACTCTCTGGGGTTGATCCGGGCCTACGCCGAACTCCTGCTGATGAACCCCCAACTGGCCGATTTAGACAAGCCGAAAGAGTATGCTACCACCATCATCACCCAGATCGATCAACTGTTCCTGTTCATTACCAATCTGCTCGATCTGGATCGAGTCGAGCAAGACCAACTGAAGATCAATCCGGACAACTGCCTTGTCGAGGCGCTGTTGGGGAATGTGCTGGGCATGGCCCGGCTGGTGGCCGAGCAGGCCCACCTCCGGATTGTGACCGAGTTGCCGCCGGAGCCGCTGCTGATCTGGGCCGATCCTGATCGGATGCAGCAAATCCTGCACAATCTCATCGGCAATGCCCTCAAATATACGCCGGCGGGCGGAACCGTGCGGATTGGGGCCTGGGCCGAGGCGACCGAGGCAGTCATCCAGATCAGCGATACGGGGCCGGGGATGACCGACGCGGAGCAGGCCGACCTGTTCCAAGCCTACTACCGCACCGGGGAGGCCACAAAAAGCAACATCAAAGGCACCGGCCTGGGCCTGTTCATTGTCAAAACCCTGCTGGATGCCCAAAATGGGCACATTGAGGTTGCCAGCCAACCGGGGCAGGGCACCACCTTCACCATCCGTATGCCTCTGGTCAATAGCCAGGCGTAGGTTTTAGACATCTCCCAAGGTAATAACTCGTGACCGATCCAACCCTCTACCACGAAATTCTCCGCCATCTACAGATTGAATATGCGGTTTGTGATGCCCAACGCCGTATTTACGATTACAGCCCCGGCCTGGTGACGACGATTTCGGAGCCGGTTCAGGGTGGGCTGCACGGCCAGCCGGTGGAGATGGTGTTTTATGAATTGGCCGGTAGTGAGGCGGCATTAGAGGAGGTGCGCCAGACGCGGCGGGCCACATTCAAGGTTGAAAAAATCCTGCGAATGGTGGACGGGGAGCAGGCCGGCTATCTAACCCTGACGGTGGCCCCCTTTCCGCCCGGCTTGCTGCTGATGGTGACCGATGTCACGACACACGGCCAGCTCGAACAACGGGTGACGCAGCAGCGGAACGAGTTGAGCCTGGTGACCCATCACCTCAACACGATGCGAGCCAAACTGGACGATATTCTGCACCGCTTTGTGCCCGGCGCGGTGGCCGACCAACTGATCGCCGATCCCCAGGCGGCCCGGCCCGGCGGCGAGCGGCGCGAAGCAACCATCCTCTTTGCCGATCTGCGTGGCTTCACCCAATGGTCTGAAAAGCAGGAAAATCTGGAAACGGCCTTTGCTTTGCTCAACAGCAAGCTCTCCCTGGCCGCGGCCGCCATCATCGACAACCAGGGCACGCTCGATAAATATTTGGGGGACGCGGTGATGGGTATCTTCAACGCCCCCCGCCCGGACCCGGATCACGCTTTGCACGCCATCAAAGCCGCCTGGCGCTTTACCCAGCTACTCCGGCAGCAGGGGTTATCCCTCGCTTTCAGCGTCGGCATCAGTACCGGCCCGACCTTCGTCGGCAACATCGGCACCGTCCGGGCCATGAACTACACCGCCATCGGCGACACGGTCAACCAGGCCAAACGTCTCCAGGAGATGGCCCGCCCCAACCAGATATTGGTCAGCCGGGCCACCCTCGAT
>CAZWZZ010001158.1:0-2230 GCA_964638395.1 uncultured Caldilineaceae bacterium | reverse complement strand
AGATATTCTCATTCTCCTCGGTTAGCTTATCCTGCGTCCGGGCGCTACTGGCTCCGCGGGCGCTGCTGGCTCCGCGGGCGCTACTGGCCCCGCGAGCGCTGCTGGCCCCCTTGCCGCTGTTGGCGGTGTCGGTGGGGTCCCCATCCGGCCAGACAGCCCAGGCCAGGAACTCATCCCAGCCGTCGTCGCTGCGGTTCATCGTGTAGATGTCGCTGTAGCGGCTGAAAGCGGGCGAGGTCTGGGTGGCCGGGAAGTAGATGGCCAGCCCGTTGGCGTTGGCGTGGCTCCAGAAGAAGCCGTTGACAAAACCGCTGGCGTGTTCTTCTTCGAGAACGGCGTTTTCTACGGCGGCTTTGACGGCATTGGCCTGGGTAGAAGCGACGCTGCTCAAATTATCGGCCAGGTGCCACAGGTCGATGTAGTCGGCGTGGTCGGGATTGGTGGCGTCGTCGCTGTTGGCATATGCTTGGGACACATCACGAATAGCGTTGACCTCGGTGATGGTCACCGTGCCGGTCAGGGCCTGAGCCAGAGCATCGACCGACTGTCGAACGTCATCCATTTTGGAGAGATCGATGACCGAGACAGCGTGGGGATAGCCCAGGCCACCGTTAGCCTTGTACGCTTCGTCGGAGTAGAGCTGGACGATTTGGGGGGCGATCTGGGGAGGCGTATTTTGCGGCTGTAGAGTGGCGAAGTAGCGGGGATAGGTGTTGATGCCCCAACTGATTTGGGGGAAAGCGACCATATAATCGACCCACTGTTTGAGATCGTGGGCATTTTCGGCCAGACCCATCAGACAGGCTTCGTAATCGAAGATGTCGATTTTACGCTGACCGTTGAGGGTGGCATCCTTGAGGGCGGCATACACTTCCTGCGGACGCAGACTATCGTTCGAGGTTTTGTCCTGGCTGACGCCGTAGACGCCATCGCCGTGGTCGTCGATGGACAGGTAGTAATTCTCGGCGGGGTACAGGTCCATCGCCCAGTTGGCAAAGCGGGCCAACACTTCGGGATCCCCCACGTTGCGCTCGCCCAGGTCCCACACATTCTGGCCGAGCGTATAGGTTCCGTCGGATTGAATGAGCAGACGGTAGGTGCCTTTACCATCCAGACCCAGGCCGAATAAGTTAGTTTGAGTGCTGTCTTTAGGCCCGTCATAGAGGGCCACGATATTCAGAAACTCTTTATCATTGTCAGGGCCAATAAGCTGCTGTTGAGAGTTGACGACAGCTTCCAGCTTTTCTATATACTCCAACAAAATCGGCTCGAAGGTGGGGTCTTCGGCATTCAGGTAGAGCATGACCGTCCAGGTATCGGTAAGGGGCGTTTTGGGAGTGGGCGGCTCAGGCACATCCTCAGGGCTGTCACAGCTTACCGTTAGTTCATACTTGTGGTTCGGCCCACCGAAGCCGGTATAATCCTCGACGGCGACGTAGTAGGTTCCCGCCGCCGCGTTGTACTTGATGAAGGAGTCGTAGCTAACCGGGTCATCGTCATTGAAGGCCACCTCTGTTTCAAAGTTGCCATCCCGGTATAAATACAAAACCGAGTCTAATTCCGAGGCCAGGTCAACTTTGGTTTGGGCGTCGATGTCGATGACCAAATCACCGGGGGGAACGCCATCAATTTTGAACCAGTCAACGTCGTCGCCGGTAAAGACATCGCCGATAACACCGCTGAGGGTCTGCCCACAGCTAATCGGTGTGGCCTCATCGGGAAAATCGTTGAATTCGTTGTCATCGAGATAGGTCTTGCCCCCATCGATATTCCCTGTGGCGTAGGCCCGAACTTCGTCGATCCAGATGGTTGATTGAGTTCCGGCGTCACCCTGATTGTAAAGCTCAAAGAGTAATTTGACGGTGCCTTCCTGTTTGAGAGTGGTAACTTCCGCATCAGTTAGGGTGAGGAAGGCTTCTTCCCAAAAATCAGGATCTTCATCGGCATAAAAGGTATCAAAACAGCCCAGATCGACCAATATGTTATCGCCGGGCGGGAACTGGGTCAGATCCGAGGGGACGATGCTGGCGCAGAACCAGTCATACCCCGGTTCGATCTCTTGAGTCTCGACGGAGAACCAGAAGTTCATATCAATCTTGCGGACGTTGTCCCCGGTGTCGGTGGGAATAGTCAGGTCGATGTACAGAAAATCGGCCTGCGTGCCGCCCATCTGGGCCGAGTTGCTGCCGCTGTAGGCTTTGGTGCTGTCGATGGTCACACTCTGGATGGA
>CAZWZZ010001157.1:0-2239 GCA_964638395.1 uncultured Caldilineaceae bacterium | reverse complement strand
ACCGATGTGGTCATCAGCTATCTGCCGGTCGGCTCGGAGATGGCCACCAAATGGTACGTCGAGCAGATTTTGGAGGCGGGCTGTGCCTTCGTCAACTGCGTGCCTGTCTTCATCGCCCGCGAGCTGTATTGGCAGCGCCGTTTTGAAGATCGGAAACTGCCCATCATCGGCGATGACATCAAGAGTCAGGTCGGGGCGACGATTGTCCACCGGGTTTTGACCCGCCTCTTCCAGGATCGGGGGGTGGTGATGGAGCGCACCAGCCAGTTGAATGTGGGCGGCAATATGGATTTCTACAATATGTTGGACCGGGAGCGGCTGGAGAGCAAGAAGATTTCCAAGACCAACGCCGTCACCTCTCAGCTCGATTACGAGCTGGAGCCGGAGAACGTCTATATCGGCCCCAGCGACTACGTGCCCTGGCTGACCGACCGCAAATGGGCACACATCCGCCTGGAAGGGCGCTCTTTCGGGGATGTGCCGCTCAACCTGGAGCTAAAGCTGGAGGTGTGGGACAGCCCCAACTCGGCCGGGGTGGTCATCGACGCGGTGCGGTGCGCCAAGCTGGCCCTGGATCGGGGCGTCGGCGGTTCGGTGCTGGCCCCGTCGGCCTATTTTATGAAATCGCCGCCGGTGCAGTACCCCGATGACGAGGCCCGGCAGCGGATGGAAGCCTTCATTGCCGGGACCGCCACCCAGGTCTCCACCGATCAGACGGTAGATAGCGGGGCTAAGGCAACGCCGCAAACGTAGTCATCCGAAATCCGTAAAACGTAAAACGTAAAACTTTACGTTTTACGTTTTACGTGACCCCTCCTCATTTGAAACCAACATAGGCCAGACTGGTCCGGCGGGGGGTGCCGCCGGTCAGGTCATACAGGTTGATGCGGGTTAGCCCGGCCTCATTCATCATTCGCACCACGTCGCCCGGTTTGTAGGCGGTGTATCGCCAACGCATTTGAATGAGGGCGGTGTAAAGGCCGGGCTGGCTGACGACCAGCAGCAGCGGCGCACCGGGGCGCAGCACCCGGACCATCTCCCGCAGGGCGGTCAGCGGCTGGGGCAGGTGTTCCAGCATATGGGCGCTCATGGCCAGGTCGAAGGTATCGCCGGCAAAGGTCAGATGGTCGGCGCTGCGGCAGTGGGGCGTCAAGCTGAGGCCGGTTTCGGCCAACACCTGACCGGCTTTGTTGAGCATCCGGGGCGAAATATCGACTCCCTCGATCTGTAGCGGTCCCTCCACCTGCCGGGCCAGGGCCAGGCTCAGACCCGCCGTGCCGATGCCACAATCCAAGACGTGGGCCGGGGCCGGTAAATGGGCCAGGGGACCGGCTCGCAGCCGCCGAAATAGATCGGCATAGGCCCGTAAGTAGCCCAAACGACCAATCGAGTTGTGCCACCGGGCGGCATCGGCATCATACATGCGGCTCAATTCGGTCGTGTCGGGGCGCGTCCGTTCAATGGCAATGTGCCACGTGCCTAAAGTCATCTCCATTATGTTTCTCCTTTGGCGGTTGCCAATAATCAAATCTATCCTCACTCTAGCCGTAAACAGGGGGTATTGTCAGCCAACAAACGTTTATTCGGCTGTTTATTTTGGAATAGATTGGGGGTGTATTTCATTATTTGGGGCGAATTATGGCCACCAACGATTTAACCCGTCCCGATGGAAGGTTGGAAGGCTGGAAGATTGGTCATACGTCTGATAACCAACCTTCCAAATCTTCCACGCTTCCAAATGGTCTAAACTCTGCCCCCAAATTGAAATGCTCCCATAGGTTGGCCAAAAGTTGCGTTTATTTGAGACTTCCTCTATAATAGGGGCAAGTTAAGGGATAAGCCGCTTCAAACGCTGGCTGTACCCCTGCGCTCCACCCCTGCTCGACGAGTTCATCGCCGGGCTACTCAACCGCACCCCGTCACTGGGGTTTCAACAGAAAAACCTGATCCATCCGCCGCTACCGGGGGAATAGCCCGGCGCATTGATGTCCGGGCGGGGTCGCTCAAAAATCGAGGGTAATAATTTTTTTTGATGACGATGGTTATTTGCGTATCTTCAAAAAAAATTCTATTATATGCTACCGAGGGAAAGTTTTTAGCAGAGTTTTATTGTAGAGGGGTAGGTTGGAATCTTACGTCCCGCTGAAAGGACGTAAGGGATATTTTCACGCTGAAGATATCAAGTGTAGTTGTTGTCGAAGTTGACCGCTTATTAAACCATCCTAGTAAAGTATTAAGT
>CAZWZZ010001156.1:0-2245 GCA_964638395.1 uncultured Caldilineaceae bacterium | reverse complement strand
AGCGATGATTGTGTCCCCAATCATTTCTTCGAGCCGCAGCCGGTAAGAACCGCTGGCAAACTGGGGCCGCACATGAAAAACATAAAGCTGCCCCAGGTGGACCACGGGGAGGCGGGGCTGATCATCGGGTCCGATCAAACTCAAACGGACAACATCATCCACTGGTTCCGTGGTAGAAAGTATAATAGCAGATCTTTCTTGGTAGGAGGGTAACTCAAACGCCGGAACGCCATTCTGCCATAGGGTTATGCCTACGGTGCGGTCGCCTATTTGAAGCAAATGATTGGCCGGGGGTACCGTCGGTTTAGGTAGATTGACCGGTGCCAGAGAAAGAGCCGTCGGCTGGCTGAGAGACAAATTGGCTGCCGAAGCGTCGATGATTTCGGGCTGGAGCGGTTCGGTCCGGCTCAACACTTGCAGTTGGAGCCGATACTCGCCAACAGGTAAACCCACTCTGGGTACATGAATTTCATCTAAAACCCGGTCGCCCGGGCGCCAGGCCCGGGTGGGATAGCGGCCACTGAGCGGTTGGCCTAGCCACCGAGCGCGGGGCTGATCGGCAGCATCGAAGAGTACCAGTTCGATTTGATAATCCTCCGGAATTAAAGATTCGCCCCGCCACGTTAGCTCGATAGCTACGCTATAAGGCGTGACCGTTGTCTGGTATTTCAGCAGGGCTATTTTATCGGCAAACCGAGCCAGAGTTTGTTCCTGAGGCAAAGGTACAGTTTGAATAGGCAATGCAGGTCGCTCCAAAGTAAACGCGACCTGGATTGGAGTCCAGAGGTAGGCTCCAGCGATAAGAAAGAATAACCCGGCCAGGTAAGCCGGTCGCAACCAGGCCCGGAGTCCCAGAGATAATAGCAAGATCAATATCGCTGCGGACGGAAAGACAAAATGACGAGCCAGGGGGGGGAGAGTCTGTTCACCCCACAAAAAACGCAAAAAAAGCAAAAATGTAAAAGCCCCCAGATGTAAACCTAGAAGGACAATCCACAACCGTTGAGATTGGTCGCTGCGGGACCACTGACGGACCAAACCGATCAGCGTGACTATCCACACCCCGGCAAACAGCCATCGACCCCAGGCATGGCCCCAGACATTGCTAAAAAGTTCCCAGACCCAGCCCAACAAGGTGTAGGGACGCGATCCGAGTTGCCCCGGACTGCCTTCCCGCAGCAGAGCCATCAAATGTTGAGATGTGGTATCGCTACCATCTCCTGTTAAAAAAGGGCTAAACAAACCGAGCCATCCCAATTCTATGACTTGGTTGAAGTAGAGTTCCATATACAGTATCCAACTGCCCAAAGTTATGGCCAGGCCTAATGCAATAAGCCCCAGCCGGATCAAAAATGAGTAAGCAGACCAGTGCCGACGATAGGCCAACCAGCCAATCAACAGCGGTAATAAAGGCAAGGCCGGCCAGGGAGTATAGCGTGTCACGGTGGCTAATCCCAGAGTCAGGCCCGCCGCCAGATAGAGCCACAAACGCTCCAAATCGTTGACCAACATAAACAGTATCCACATATAGAGCGTCAATATCCCCCCCACCAGCGGTTCGTAGCTAATAACACTGCTGGTATCCAAATAGGTAGGATTAGCCACCAGCAAAGTAGCGCCAGCCAGAGCCAGCCAGGGAGAGTCAGGATAAACGGTGCGAAGCAGACCATACAGAGCTACCCCCCCTAATAACCCGAAGCCAATAGTGACCCAACGGCCTAAATACCAAAGCAATACCTCACCCTGATAAGGGTCCTGAGTATCTAACACTTGGCCAGGACCAGCCTGGGACAGATCATAAACTAGATTAAGTCGGGGGTCGTTATCACTTTTACGGATAAAGGGGGGAGAGTCCAGATCAATTCCTTGGGCGGCCAAGCCCACCAATAGGTGAAACAGAGGCGGATTATCGGCCTTGTAGCCAGCAGTCTCTTGCTCAGCAGGACTGGTGGGTAAACGCCCTGTTTCAGCAATAAAGCGAATAAATTCAAAGTGGGCCCGTTGATCGCCTCCCCGAATTAAAGGTGTTTGCAGGCTGTAGGTAAGAGCCAAGGCCACAAAAAGAACAATCAACAGCAACTGGCAGCCTCTAAATGTAAGATATTGTAGCCAGTTAGCGAATTCCAAGCGAGAATTGAAGGTTGGCATCAGAATGTTACTCCTACAGATAGCAAGAAAAAACTGTCGTCCGGCTGATTCGGCACAAACAAACGTTGGAAGGTGTTAAAATCATACATCCCTACTA
>CAZWZZ010001155.1:0-2245 GCA_964638395.1 uncultured Caldilineaceae bacterium | reverse complement strand
CTATACTTTCGCAGATTTCGTTGACGGAAATAGTTAACATAACGACAAAAATGCCATCTACACCGGGAAAGAAGGCAGATAAGACAGAAGAAAGATGAAAATAGGTAATTAAGCCACAATGCGCAGGATGGCATCCAACTCGGACAGATTATCCTTCAAGTTCGGGATTTGGCCGAACTTTGGCGATAAGATACGGCTGATTATGAAATGTTGCAAGCTATGCCGTAAATGAGCGAAGCTGGCCGGGGAGGTTCCCTTGGGAGCGGCGGGCAACCAATCGCGTGGGGCATCCCACTGAATAAGCCGAAAAAGACAAAAAGCCAGACAAGCCAGGTGAACAAAACGATGGATAGCGATAGTCCGGTAGCATTGATAATCAGCCAAGCCGAAATGTTCTTTCAAATCACGAATAGCCAGTTCAACGGTGAAGCGGGCGGCATAAATCTCAATGATTTGAGCGCTGGAGAGGGCCAAGTCAGTTGAGATCAAAATGATGGGTTCTTTGATCCCCTCGAAAACGACCACCCGCACTTTTTGGCCAATATCCCGTAGCCACACATCGCGGCAAACAGGGTGAATAGTGAGGGTGCGGCCATAGAGGCAGACCTCAACCTTCTCGGTCGGAAAGTGGCTCAACAACTGAGCCAGCCGCCACTTTCGTCCTCGTTTGGCATCAGACCGCTGCTCAGGACTGGGGTCGTCCCACCCCACAGCGTCTTTACGCAGACGGCTGATGACGTTAATCCCTTGTTCCAACAGGGGATTGATGAAGGGGGCTTTGGAGAAGTAAGCGTCAGCCACCACTCTCAGGGGTGCTCCGCCCAATTGCTGATGCAACCGCAACAGCAGGGGATGAATGCTGTCCCAGAAAGTGGCGATGGTCGCCACGCCAGCCGGGTCCACCATAAATAGCGAGGGATTGAGTTGGCCCGAAATCAATTGCATCAGCACCGGCAGGCAAAGATAGCGCCCCCATTGCTGACTGAAGCCTATTAGACCGACGATAGCCCAATGATGTCCCCGGATACTTTGGCCCCGGTCAGCATTGCCGCTGTGGTCTTTCCATTTCTGGATACCGATCATTCGCTTGCTATTCTTGGCGATCAGGAGGGTATCCACCACCATCAGATATGCGCCGTGAACCCGCAGGCTATCGTCCAACTTTGTCATAAGGCTATCCAACAAGGTTTTCACGACCGCCGTCGTATCCCACAGGTTGTCCGCCAGGAAGCGTTCCCAACTGGCTAAGTGGCGCTCTACCCAAAAGCAACTGTTTGACACCCGGCTCATTGTTTTTCGTCCGCCTGTCAACAGCACACTCAGGATGTAGCCGCTGAAATAGACAAAGTTTGGTTTGTTAAAATGCGGTTGAAATAACAGCAAATAGCTGTATAAAATCTCTGGCACAAGTAAGGCCACGTCTCACCTCCTGATGATTGTTCTTCTGCCTATTTTTCATCAGAAAGCGACAATGGCAAATTTCAACCTTCGGTTTCAAGCAAAAACTGCGAAAGTATAGCTACAGGAGTTACAACAGCTTGGCGTCGAGTTTCACAAGTCCGAACAAGGCCGACAAATCAACCTGAATGATGCTACCCAAATCTTGCTCGAAACCATCGAAGGGTGGCAGGCCGGGACCGACCACAAGCGGACGGTTGAGAAGTTGCATAAGGGGAGGATCGAGCGGGCTAAGAGTGGGCATGTTGTTCCGACCGGATGTACCCCGTTTGGCTATCAAAAGGTCAGAGATGAAAAAACACGTCATTACAAATTTGAAATAATCGAGGATGAGGCCGAGGTCGTCAGGCAGATTTTCAACTGGTACATGTTTGGGGATGAAAGCGGCAAGGCGATGGGGACCACCCGGATAGCTGCAAAATTATCTCGAATGAGAGTTGAGAGTCACGCTGACAGGCGGAGTAATAAAGCTGCCGGAAAGAGGCTGAAGCGGGGTGAATGGGGCGAAACAACAATACGCGAGATACTGAAAAACGAAACCTACATGGGGGTGTGGAGGTATGCCAAAAAACAAAACGTCAAGCGCGATTATGTTGGGCAAAATGAACCGGTTGACATCCCGGTTGAAGTCCCCGCCATCATCAGCCGCGAGCTTTTTGAACTGGCCAGACAGCGCCGGGAATCGAGAGGCAAGGTGTGCAACCGACGAAAATATAATTATCTGTTGGTTGGGTATCTAAAATGCGGCTGTTGTGGCTATGCCATGCGGGGCTTGGCGCGAAAAAAT
>CAZWZZ010001154.1:0-2251 GCA_964638395.1 uncultured Caldilineaceae bacterium | reverse complement strand
TGTCCGGCTGATCTGACCGGCTCATGCTCGATCTGATCCGGGCCGATGAGTTTGACGGCTGCTCCCGAAGCGGCGGTAATTTGAACGGTGGCCCGACTGCCAAAAACCGGCTCTGTATCGACGATCCGCCCCCGCTGCCAGAGGTGGTATGGCTTATCTGCCCTCGAACCCGGAGGGACCATTGCTACCTCGACCTGAGTTAGTTCAAGACGTGGTTGATTATCAACGACCAGGGGGCCTTCTTTACCCACCAATTCCAACTCAACCCGATAATTTCCCGGCGGCACGCCTGCCAGCGGCAACCACATTTCCTCACGGATCACCTCCCCCGGCTCCCAGGCCCGCTGGGGATACCGACCACTGGCCGGATAACCGGCCCAGACACTCCGGGCTTGACCTTGATGATCGATCAGGCTGACCACACTCCGATAATCCTCGGCGGCAAATTCTTCGGCTCGCCAATATAGATTGAGACCCAGAGCCGCTACATTGGCGGCGCAGCAGACGCCCGATTCGGACAAACCGTGCAGCTCGTAACCGGCTAACCTCATCGACCCGAAATCCAGATCGAGCGCCGTCACCGAGGCTGGGATGAAAGGCGGCACGGTGCGTACCGGGAGCGGTGACCGCTCAAACAAGCGGCCAAAGGGCAGCATCATCAGTCCCCATAGCAACAAAACAGCCCCCAGTAAAAAGCCGCCGCGCCAGCGGGGCTGAATCCTCAACAATGTGGGAACATTAGCCCCCAGAGCCAGGGTCATCAACACAGCGACGGCCCCCAACGCCGGAAATAAAATATGGTGGCCTTGACCGGCTACTTTGAGTAACCCGGTAACGATAAACCGTATAACCGGTAACAGCAGAAACGGGAGCGTGTGGAACAGGAAAAACGCAATCCACAGCCGCATTGTCGGCTCTGAACGCCAGGTCCGGATCAAACCGGCGGTAATGAGACAGAGGATGACAATCAAAACAACCTGCATACTTTGTGGCCCTTGCCAGGGAAAAGACCAAAATGTGCGGAACAAATAATCAAAATAACGCCATAAGTCAACAAAAGAGAGACCAAGATTGGCCGACTCCACACCCTGGCGGCCGGATAGCACCTCGATGACGGTCGAGGCGGTTCTGTCGCTGCCATCACCGGCGATGATGGGCTGGAGTAAGCCGGGCAGCAGGCCCAACTCGGCGATGCGGTTGAGCCGCATGATGACCAATCCAAACCACCAGCCGGCCCCCATAAAAACGCCCAAACAGGCCACAGCCAACCGCAGGAGATATTTCCGCTTCGGCCACCCGGCTCGATAGCCGACGGCCAACACCAGGCCGATCAGCCCGAAAGGGGCTAACAGGGCGCTCAATTTGGTGACCAGGGCCAGGCCGACAAAGAGACCTGCCAAAAAATAAAGGTATACAGGTTCGCTATGCCGCAGCAAATAGACGGCCACCAGCAGATACAAAGCCAACCACAGCCCTAACAGACTCTCGTAGTTGAATACGGCGCTGATAAAAACGAAGGAGGGAATAAAGGCCACGCTGGCCACCGCCGCCGTAGCCCAGGCGCTTGGGCTGGACCGGCCGGCAAAAACCTGCCGGGCGATGGCGTAAACGACGACCAGGCTGGCTGCGCCAAATAGCGTCGATAACCACCGGCCAAAATACCAAAAGCGTAACTCTCCGGCCAACGGGTCTTCAGTTCTGATGACGCGGGGCGAGTTGACGTTATCCGCACCGGTAACCAGATGGCGACGGGGAATGCCCTGAGCCAACTTGACAAAGGGGGGCCGCTCTAAATCTTTCCAACCATACAACCCGGCCACTATAAGCCCATATAATGGTGGTTGATCCGATTTATAACCGGCCGATTTGCGTGCCTCCGGCGTCAGCGGCAACCGCCCCTCTTTTTCCAAAAAGCGGGCGTACATAAAATGGGCCGCCTCATCCGGCCCTTCTGTCAGCGGCTCCCGCCACCCGGTATAAGTCGCCAGAATGACGTAGACAAGCAGGATAACCAGCAGCGAAATATGCTTTTTCAGGCTGGAGAGAGTCACGGTGAGACCTCGACGGTTTGCAGCGGCAGGCTATCCTCCGGCTGTTCGGGGATGCGGAGACGAAAACCCGTCTGAAAATCGTACAGGCCAATCACCACCTCATATGCCCCGGCCGGCAGTGGTTGGGGCAGAGGCAGCCTGACCTCGTCGGCGATGATTTCGCCCGGCTCCCACAAGCTGGTGGGGTAAGCCCCGGCGAG
>CAZWZZ010001153.1:0-2252 GCA_964638395.1 uncultured Caldilineaceae bacterium | reverse complement strand
TGAGATCGGTATTGGTAACTTCGATGCCCGGGCTGAGGTGGTTCTGAACGATGAGTTGGGCGATCTGGCCCACGCCTTGAATACGATGTTTGATAACATTCGCGGTCTGATCCAGACCCGTGAAGAGCGGGACGCCATCGAGGCGGCCATCCAACGCTTACAGGCTCAGGTGGCCGACGTGGCAGAAGGTGACTTGCGGGTGGAAACCCAGGTCACGGATGATTTGACCGGTCCCATCGCCGAGGCTTTCAACACGATGATCTACCAACTTCGGGAAGTGATCGGCACGGTCCAAAGTGCAACCTTGCAGGTTAGCACCTCAGCCGGTGAAGTCCGGGCCACGGCGGAACATCTCTCTCAGGGGAGTGAAGCCCAGGCCAGCCAAATCGTCGATACCTCGGCCGCGGTTGAGGAGATGTCTGTCTCGATCCAGGAAGTCTCTGACAACGCCCTTCGCTCGGCGGATGTGGCCAAGCAAGCCCTGTCCACTGCCCAGCATGGGGCCAAGTCGGTGCAGGACACCATCGAGGGGATGCACCGCATCCGGGAGCAGGTTCAGGAGACGGCCAAGCGGATCAAACGCCTGGGTGAAAGTTCCCAGGAGATTGGCGAAATCGTCCAGTTGATCCGGGACATCGCCAAGCGAACCAGCATCCTGGCCCTGAACGCCTCACTGGAGGCGGCGGCGGCAGGTGAAGCCGGTCGTGGGTTCGCCGTCGTTGCGGAAGACGTCAAGCGGCTGTCGGAACGCTCCGCCGAGGCGACCCGGCAGATCACCGAACTGATTAAGACCATCCAGACGGAGACGAACGAAGCCGTGGCTGCGATGGAAGACAGTACCCAACAGGTGGTCGATGGGTCGCGTCTGGCTGACCAGGCCGGTCAATCTCTGGACGAGATCGAACAGGTCTCCAACCAACTGTCTGAACTGATTATCTCGATTTCCCAGGCGGCCCAACAGCAAGCCAGGGGTTCGGAAGCGGTGGCCCTGTCGATGGGCGAGATCGCCGATGTCACCCAGCAGACGGCGGCCGGGGCCAAAGAAACGGCCAACGCCCTCACCTACTTAACCGGCCTGGCCGATGAGTTGCGCGGCTCGACCCGAACGTTCAAGCTACCGAGTGGTAATGGACATGGTGGATAGGCAATGGTCAGTAGTCAGTCGTCAGTCGTCGGTAGTCGGTAGTTTGTAGATTACTGACAACGAACCACTGACTACTGACAACGAACCATTGACCACCGACTACTGACCGCGAACCACTGACCAGTGACAACTGACTACCAACAACGAACCACTGACAACTGACGATGAATAACGACATGACATATCCTTCCCAAACAATTCCACCCGCGATGTCGACAGTTGAGCGTGATCTATGGCAAATGCTCATCCAGGAGCGGTGTGGGCTGCAATTCAGCGGCGGCCGCCTGGGGATGCTGCGGCGGCGGCTCTGGAAGCGGATGCAGGTTCACCAAATTCAGAGCTACAGCGACTACTACCATTTTGTGACCTTCAATAGCGATGGGCACGCGGAGTGGCAAGTGTTGCAGGCCCTGCTGCTCAATCACGAAACCAGTTTTTTTCGACATCCGGCGGCGTTGGAGGCCCTGACCGGTCATCTGCTGCCGGCGGTGGTCGAGCGCAAAGCGCATCAGGACGGTCGCCTCATCAAGCTGTGGAGTGTGGCCTGTTCGACCGGACAAGAGCCGTATTCCCTGGCGATGGCCACCCTGGAGTGGCTGGCGACGTCGTCTGTCAGAAATGGACAGCCGGGGTGGCAGATCAAAATTTCAGCCTCGGACATTAGCCGGGAGGCTTTACAGAAGGCCAAAAAAGGTCATTACAAACGGCATGAACTGCGTTACTTGCCGGATATCTATCGCCGGCGGTACATCCAACAGGTTGGCGATACCTACCACGTGACGGCTGATGTACAGACCCTCGTTCAGTTTGGTTACGCCAATCTGTTGGAGCCGACCACGTTTTGGGTGGTGGAGCAGGATGTTATCTTTTGCCAAAATGTATTGATCTATTTCAACCCGGAAGATCGACGAAAAATCGTGAGCCACCTCTTGGAGCGTTTAGCCCTGGGGGGGTATCTCATCATCACGCCGGCCACCACCGAAGGGTTGCAGGACAAGGGGGTCCATCGGATGTCGCTGCCGGATGTGTTAGTTTACCAGAAAATATCGAACCTTAGGCAGTTCCAAGATTTAAATGATCCCAAAGTTGGATGATGAGTCAGTGGTCA
>CAZWZZ010001152.1:0-2254 GCA_964638395.1 uncultured Caldilineaceae bacterium | reverse complement strand
CCTACATCGTCGGCGGTTTCATCCCCCAACTGGGCACGAACGCCGCCGCCGGGCAAGGCCGGGCCTTCGTCATCGAGGCCGACGAGTATGACCATACCTTCCTCGGCCTGCGCCCAGCCATCGCCGTGGTCACCACCGTCGAGTGGGACCATCCCGACCTGTTCCCCAGCCCGCAGGCCGTCACCGACGCTTTTGTGGCGTATGTGCAACGGGTTCCGCCGACGGGACTGGTCATCGGCTGTGGCGATGAGCCGAGCGTACAAGCGGTGCTGGCTCAAGCCGAGGCCCAGGTCGTTACCTACGGCTTGCAGGCTGATAACGATTGGCAGGCGGTCGGGGTCGAGCCAAACGAAAGAGGGGGCCACGATTTCACACTGAACCATCCAGGTTCGCCATCCGCTTCTGTCTCTTTAGCCGTGCCGGGGCTGCACAACGTTAAAAATGGTCTGGCGGCGTTGATTGTGGCTACCGAGCAGGGGGTCGAGCTACAGCAGGCCACCGATATTTTGGGCCGGTTTCAGGGGGTAGGGCGACGCTTCGAGCTAAAGGGGGAAGTCAACGGCATCACCGTCATTGATGATTACGCCCACCACCCGACCGAAATCGAAGCCACCCTGAGCGCGGCTCGCACTCGTTTCGGCGCTCGTCCGTTGTGGGTGGCCGCCCAGCCCCACACCTTCAGTCGCACTCTGACCCTTTTGGATGCCTTTGCCGAAGCGTTCGGTGAGGCCGACCACGTCATTCTGGTCGATATTTTCGCCTCGCGGGAAAAGGATGAGGGCCAGATCAGCAGCCGGGACATCATCGAGCGTATGACCCACCCCGATGCCCGCTACATCGGCCCGCTGACCGAAGCGGCTGATTATTTGATCGCCCAGCTTGCGCCCGGCGATGTGCTGTTGACGTTCGGAGCAGGGGATAGCTACCGGGTGGGGGAGATGGTATTAGCCGCTGGAAGGTTGGAGTTTTGATTCCTGATACATTTTTCACCGACATAACCGCCCACTTCGGCGACCGTGCCCGCCGCGACGAACCGTTAGCCAACCACACCACCCTGCGGTTGGGTGGCCCGGCGGATGTCTGGCTGGCCGTGGAGAGCGTTATCGAGTTGGTCGGAGCGGTCCGGCTGGCCCGCGAACACGGCATCCCGCTGTTTATACTGGGCGGCGGGGCCAATCTGTTGATTAGCGACCGGGGTATCCGGGGTCTGGTCATCCAAAACCGGGCGCGGCGGTCTATCTTTCCGCCTGTGGGGGATGAACCGTCGGGCCAACGGCGAGAGATTCTGCTCCAAAGTGGGGTCATTCTGCCCAACCTGGCCCGGCGCTGTGCCCAACGGGGCTTGAGCGGCTTCGAGTGGGCTGTCGGCGTGCCGGGCACGATTGGCGGAGCGGTGGTCAACAACGCCGGAGCTTACGGCAGCGATATGGCCCACAACCTGACGCGGGCCGAACTGCTCTCCCCGACCGGCGAGCGTCTCTGGCAGCCGGTCGAGTGGTTTGAGTATGATTACCGCACTTCCCGTTTGAAGCGGCAGCCGCGTGACGAAGCCTGGATTGTGCTGCAAGCGGAGTTGAGCTTGACGACTGCGGCGGTGGCTCAGGTCAAGGCCACGATGGATGCGTTCAACGAGCGGCGCAAAGCCAGCCAGCCGCCCGGCGCGACCGTCGGCAGTATGTTCAAAAACCCGCCGGATGATTATGCCGGGCGGCTGATCGAAGCGGCGGGGCTGAAAGGCTACCGCCTCGGCCAGGCCCAGATTTCACCCGTCCACGCTAACTTCTTTCAAAATCTGGGTGGGGCCACGGCCACCGAGGTGATGGACCTCATTCAAACGGCCCGGTGGACGGTGGCCGATAAGTTTGGGATCGAATTAGAATTGGAAATCGAGGTTGTGGGTGAGTTTGACGAATAGAAGGATTAGCAGGAATAGCAGGGAAAAATTGCGCGTCGGTGTTGTTTTTGGCGGACAGAGCGGTGAACATGAAGTCAGCCTGACGTCGGCCAAAGGCATTATGGCGGCAATGGATAGAGAAAAATATGAGATCATCCCCATCGGCATCACCAAAACCGGGCAGTGGCTGACCGGCGAGGCAATCCACCAACGTCTGCTGGAGGCGGCAGCCGGTCAACCGCTCATCGAGGCCGACACCGCCCCCGGCGAGAGCGGCAGTTTGATGTTGGGCGTGGCCGACACCGGGCCGCTGGATGTCATCTTTCCCGTACTGCACGGACCCTTTGGCGAGGATGGCAC
>CAZWZZ010001151.1:0-2260 GCA_964638395.1 uncultured Caldilineaceae bacterium | reverse complement strand
AGATTGGGATGATTCTGGACGTAGGTCACGTAATCGGACAGTTCATTATCCTTACTTTCGACATCATCGGCAATAATCATCGAGCCGGGGCCCATCTGTTTATAGACCACATCGAAATAGGTCTCGTACTGGCCGGTATCGGCGTCGATGAAGAGCAAATCAACCGGCTCCTCTCGGTGGCGGAGCAGCTCGCGGGCATCGCCGGTCAGGACTTCGACGTAGTCGCTCATCTCAGCCTTGCCCAGGTTGATTTTCGTCTCCTCGGCTTTGGCCGGGTCGATGTCACAGGTAATCACTTTCCCCCCGGTAATCGAAGCCGCATAGGCCAGCCACAGCGTCGAATACCCCTCGCCGCTGCCTACCTCGACAATCGTCTGCGCCTTCTTGGAAATGGCCAAAATCGACATAAACTTGGCCGCTTCATACTCCATCGCTTCGATACTGGCCGCATTCATCTCCAGCCGGGTCATCGCGTCAAATAGTGCTTGTTCCATTGAATGTCTCCTCAAAAATAGTTTGGCATACTCTAATGGGAAGGGCGGTTTTGGGCAAAAATGGGCTGAGTAGACAAAGTTTGCAAATTCACAGAGCGAACATTTGTTCATTTTGTCAGATTTGTGTATAATATCAGAATCGGTTATTGTCAAATGGAGTAAACATAATCACTTAATCTTAGGTAGCCACAATGATTGATCCACAAACCAGCGCGGCTGATTTTCTCAAAGCAGCTTATGAAACGCTTGAGTTTACGACAGGCAATGGCTACTACCGCTTAACCGATACCACATCCCTCCCCAATTTAGCGCAGGTCAGTTGGCTTGAGCAAGCCCGCAAATTAGGCGCAGAAACCATTTTCTTCGTTGGTGATTTTCCCACGGTTCTATTCTTCAAGATTGACCGCCCTCTTGATACAAACACCGATAGAATTGAAGATGAAATTCGCCAATTGCATCTTCAAGTATGGAATAAGAGACTATTAGAGGAATCTCAAAATTTGCATTATTGACTCTACCTCATGATAAAGTAAAATAAGATGGATGTCCTCGCAAAAATAGGCAAAGGCGTAAAAAATGGATGAATTGACGTTACCCAAATATATACTTTATCAATATTCAAATTTCGATATTACCCATCTGAAATTACAAAAACTGCTTTACTATGTAAAAGTTTGGGGCATCATTGCCGGTGAAAATTTGTATGATGGCGAGTTTAGCAAATGGAAATATGGGCCGGTTAATGAAACCGTGTATCAAGAATATAAATCTTATGGAAAAGATATTCTACCTACTTCGAAAGCGACTGATTTAGCTGTGGATGATAAGGCCAAGCAAATCACCGACTTCATTCTCGATGTCTATAGCTCGTACCCGGCTCTCTCTTTAAGCGCAATGACGCATAGGGAAAAACCGTGGCAGGAAACAAATGAGAATGAGATAATTGATACGCAAAAAATTGTTGATTACTACGCAACAGTACCTTTTGCCAAAAACTTCAATCCTTTTGATCCGGCTACTAAACCGTTTTATCCGGTCCAAAGCGATTTTTGGTGTTCATTCACGATGGATATGACCGCTGAAGACATACAGCTAACTTCACAATATGCCTCATATGAAATTTACAAAGAACAGATGGAAAAGGCGCAAAAAGAGACTCGTCAGCTACTTCAAAAGCTACGATCAAATGTTAGCAAGTGACAAATGTGTCCTCCCAAGAGTTAGATTATCTCGCTGAATTGATGAGAGATTTCCCCGCGAGTCAAAATGCGGACCCAGTCGCGGCTCTTAAACTGATCGAGAGCCGCTATTTGAGTTTAGAGGATGCCATTTTACGTGAGGCGATATTTACCGATTTTCTATCTGCTGCCTCAATACCCCCTTTTTCTGAGCAATTCGAAGCGCTTGCCCAATTTTTTCATCATATTTTGTACCAGATATTCTCTCAAATGCTGGTCGCTATCGTCAAGCCCATGAACCAAAAAATGGTAGTGTCCACTTTGGACGACAAGACGGACCACAACCAAAATATCAAGGCACATCCGCTCCCCAAATCCCGCAAACATTAAAAAGTGCTTTCGTTAATTTACAACCTAACGATCCCGATCCAATTAGAAGCACGGCTGTTTTTTATCAACGATTTGTTCAAATTCACCCTTTCTACGATTGCCAATGGTCGTGTAGGCAGGTTGTTAGTCAGCCTATATTTAGATGGTTCAACACAGATACGAGGGGTAAAGGTCAAGGATGCCCGTGTTCAACCAAAA
>CAZWZZ010001150.1:0-2261 GCA_964638395.1 uncultured Caldilineaceae bacterium | reverse complement strand
ACTTTGAATCGCCAATATTTTATCAGAGCGACATTCTACAAACAAAGTAGTAGGTTCTCATCTCACAATTTATTCATTTGACACACTAGACTATGATGAACGGATATAAGGTGAAGTTCTGGTAATTTGGTTATATTCACATGGTAATCAGGTCACGAAACCGTAATCACCCTCGCCAACTCCCCCTTATACCGCGCCCGCGCCCGGCGATAGACAGCCTCATTCAATTCGCCCCGCTCGAAGGCCTCATCCAGGCGGGCCAGCAGGAGGAGGAGACGTTGGCGTTGGCTGGCGCTATCGCCGGCGGTTTGGGGCGCTAAGGCCGGTTGTTGGCGGACGGTGTAAACCACCACGGCAGCAATGGCGGCCAAACCGAAGCTCAAGATAATCCAGGTGGCCAGGGTTTGATCGAAGAGATGGGTTGTGGAGGCGGTGGTGGCACCGGGCGGGGTGACGGTGGCAGCTTGCTGCTGGAACTCCAAACTATCCAGATCACTGAAATTCAAGGTCAAGCCCTCGGCCTGCCGCACATCGCGGCCATTGAAGATGGCGAAGGTATCCTCTTGAATTTGGCGCGTTTCGGCAAACCGAAGCTGTTCGCTCTCCAGGGAAACACCCTGGTCGGCCAGCAGCAGGTTGACCGCGGCCACATCAGCGGGCAGCGGGATGTCCACAGTTAAGGAGTCGTTGTTGTAAGGAATCTGATATTCAGCCAGAATAGTCAAGCCCTCTTCGCCGGGGAGGATGGGTTCGGTGTCGGCATAGCCGGCCTCGGTTTCCACGTAGCGAACGCCGCCGGCGTCCCCCTGAAAGGCGACATTTTCGGCCTCCGCGGGCAGGACAAAGGCAAAGGTTTGGCCCCCCTCATCACCGATGTAGGCCCGGTCGCCTTCATTATCGACGATCCATATCTGCAACACACTCAGGGTGTCGGGGGTAAAAGCCAGAACGTAATGGAGTTGGGACAGCGCAATCCCGGCCGGATCGGTCGTGGTGTCGTAAACATTGAGATCGAGCGTCGTTTCCGACGTGTCGCCGGTAAAATTGACAAACTGATCGCTCTGGAAGGTGACGTCGTCATTCTCCCCCTCCACAGCGTAAAAACGGGTTGGATCGTTCGACAGATTTTCGAAGCTGTACCGGCCCGCTTCGTCCGTTTCAACAGTTAGGCGGTCCAATTCGCTGCTGCCCTCAAAAACGCGCAGCGTCACGGTCGTACCGCCCACCGGCTCGTTGGTCGTGGCGTTGATGACCTGTCCCCGAATCACCCCGTTTTGTTGGGGCACGATCATTGAAAAGGTGCGGATGTAGTCGAGCGTCTGCCACAGTTCCTCCTCCGAGAGAGCGTCCAGGTCGGCGTGAGCGTCGCTCCTCTCGCTCGTCTCTGCAAAGGAAACGAAAAGATCATTCTGGCTGACCTGGACCATCGCTTCCAGATTGGACAAATCGGCCATCGACGCCGCAGCCTCCGGCCCGTCCCCCGCGCCGCTGTCGCCGTGACAGGCGGCGCACTGTTCGGCATAAATCGCCTGCCCGGTGGCCAGGTTCTCCGCCGGAACGCCCTGATACCAAACCAGGGCCGTCAAATCCCACATTTGCTCATCATCGAAACGCTGATCCCAGGGCGGCATCAAATTTTCGATGCGCCCATTTTTGATGACATCGAAACTCTCGACCGGAACCATCTGCCGGGCCGCGTCGGGATCGGTGAAGTTGGGCATCTCGTTGTCGATGGCCTGGGCGGTCGGCCCGTCGCCGGCCCCGGCGGGACCGTGGCAGGGCAAACAGTTTTCATTCCACAGGGCGCGTCCGCCGGGCACGGTGGGCGGCGTATCGGGGGCTTGGGCCTGGGCTGAGGCGGGGAGGAGGAGCAACAAGGCGGTTACTAAGATACCCAGGTTGACGACGGGTTTTGAAAATGCCCAGGCTGTTTGATCAATGTTTCTCAATCCATTCACCATTAATGATTAATTATTCACTATTCACAATTCATCTGGAGATTCGGAGATGAGAGATGAGGAGATTATGTGCCGTTGATTTCTCATCTCCCGATCTCTAATCTCCCGGAAAGTTTATTTCGGGCAAACTCAAAGGCTCGCTTCTTCAGCCTGGGTGGGGGTCGTTTCGCGGAGGGGCGTGCCGCACTGAGCGCAGAAGGCATCATCGGGCTGAACCGTAGCGCCGCAGGTGGGGCAATGGTTTGTATCAGCAGGAATTTCATCCTCATCATCGAAATCATCGAGGGCCTGACCGCAGCCGCT
>CAZWZZ010001149.1:0-2264 GCA_964638395.1 uncultured Caldilineaceae bacterium | reverse complement strand
TAGAGCGAAAAAAGCGGCTTTTTGACTGGTCCACGGTTATATGCAGAGCTACCCTCTTTCACCCTTCCCCTTTGTAAGTTTTATCACAAAATTATAAGGTTTATGCTGTTATACTGGTCTGAGGTGCGATCACCGTAAGATTTAGCCCACTTCCCCTGTCCAGATAAATAAAAACCAAGGAGAATCTATGCTCGACACCGTTCTGCGTGAAACAAAAGACCTGTTGTTGGCCCCTCTGGCCCGCTCCATGCGGCTGCTGCATCCCACGACCGTCACCTTTATTGCCCTCGGCTTTGGCCTGCTGGCCGGGGTGCTGTTGGTGCAGCAACAATACATTCCGGCCTTGATCGCCTGGTGGTTAAACCGCATCTTCGATGGTCTGGATGGGGTCTTGGCCCGGCTGACCCACCGCCAGAGTGACCTGGGTGGCTATTTGGACATTATGTTCGATTTCTTGGTGTATGCCCTGGTTCCCATCACCCTCGTCGTCGGTGCCCCCTCTTTTATGAAATATATGGCCTTAGCCTTTTTGCTGGCTACTTTTTATGTCAACTCGGCCTCCTGGATGTATCTCTCGGCTATTTTGGAGAAGCGGAAGCAGGGGGCGCAGGCTACGGGGGAGCAAACGACGATCACCATGCCGGTCGGCTTGGTCGGCGGGACAGAGACGATCATTCTGTTCACGCTGTTCATTCTCTGGCCGCAGCAGGTCGTTACTCTCTTCACAGTGATGAGCGTCATGGTCATCATCACCATCGGCCAACGCCTCCATTGGGCGATGCGTCATTTGACGTAAGAGGCTGATTTAAAAGAAACCTCGGAGGTCTTGGAAGTGGTGTTCTGAGACGGAACCAGTCGGGAAAAAAAGACTACAGAAAAATTTCTTGTTTTGTGGCATGATAGAGGGTGACGGCAGCCATTCTACGCCTGTCACCATCATTAACAGTATCATAACTCGATGAGCCAACGAGACGGACCATGCCCCAAAATAACCACCCACCGACCACGACTCAGGCACCGACCCCCTTGCAAGTCGGCATTGCCGCCGCTAAAGCCGGGCGCACCGAAGAAGCTCGGCGTCACTTGCTCCAAGCCCTGGAGGCAGATGAACATGACGTTCAGGCCTGGCTGTGGCTGAGCGGCGTTGTTGATGATCTGGATGAACGACAAATCTGCTTGGAAAATGTGCTGGCTATCCATCCCGGCAACGAAATGGCCCAAAAGGGATTAGCCATTTTACAACAACAGCGGGGACAGCCGCCGACGCCGCCGCCACCGCCACCGCCGCCCGAATCGAAACCTGAACCGGAGCCGCCCCCCGCTCCGGCTGCCTCGGAGCCAAAACCAAAGAAGCGGAGCAAATACAAACGGCTCGGCCCGAAAAAGAAGAAAAAAGAGCCGTCCGTCGCGGATGTAGCGGGCCAAAAAGCTTCTCTGGCAGATGCGCCCCCATCGCCGCCGCCTGTCACGCTGGCCGATGCCCCGGACATGGGTGATAATCCCCTGGACAACAAACTGAGCTGCCCCACCTGTGGCAACCTGACCCAGGCCCAGGATCGACGCTGTAAAAAATGTGGCAACGCCCTGTGGCTCCGAACGCCCAAGCTGGAAAAACCCTCCTTCTTCTTCAAAGTCCTACTCTTTTTTCAATCGCTCAACACCATCGGCAGCCTGCTCTCGTTAGGGGGGCTGGTTTTGCTGCCTTTTAGCGGCGAGGCCCTCGGCGAGACCACCGGCGGCGATATTTCTACGTCCCTGCTATTGCTGATCGCCCTGCCGCTCCTGCTTCTACCGGCCATCTACAACATCGTGGTTTTGATTGGGCTGCTGAAGCGGTGGCGCGTCATCTTCTATCTGTTTTTGGTGCAGGCCGTTCTTTACCTGGGTCTGGTCGGTTCGGTCATCCTGGTCATGGGCCTGGAGTCGATTATGAGTGTGGTGATCTGTGGTCTCCCGCTAGGGTTGATTGCCGTCACCCAACTGTTCCTCGTCTTCAACCTGGGCGAAGATTTTGCCTTTGATGAAGAGCGCCTCTTGATGGAGGTGGACCCCGATGATCTGGGCCGAACTCTGATGGAAAAAGGGGCGGAGTATGCCAAAAAGAAGATGTGGGCGTTGGCCGCGCTCCATTTTCGACAGGCCGGGCGACGGTTGGGGGATGAGCTGGAGCCACATCTTTCCCTGGCTGTGGCCTACAATAACCTCAAATGGCATGAGCGGATGATCGAGCCGGTCAAACGTGTCCAAAAAATCAACCCCGCCGA
>CAZWZZ010001148.1:0-2264 GCA_964638395.1 uncultured Caldilineaceae bacterium | reverse complement strand
CTCTTATTCCAAAATTTTGGAGCAGATTCGTAGCAAATTCGGAGTATGTCCCCCATACTTCGGAGTTGTCATCAAGTAGGATTGAGGTAGTCAGTGATAAACATTCAACTTTGAGAGGAGGTGATGGTTATCGGCATCGGGGAAAGGTAAGACAACCGTCTCTTTTTGGTAGAACGGTAAGGAACCTAAACTGTCAACTATTTTTATGAAAAGGAGTCTAACTATTATGAACGCTGTAACGAAGAAGCAAGAACAAGTCGCCGCTAAGGGCAATGGGACGCAAGCCGCCCAAACCAACGGGCAATCGACTGTCCAGATCACGGCTGAGGATGTCAAGTTGCAAATCGAGGCCGAAGTGCGGGCCAAACTGGAGATGGCGCTGGCCACGCCGCCGACCATCGAGACTGCCGAGCCGCTCAACTGGTGGGATGGCTACGCCTTCGGGCCTTTCCAAATCGGTGCCCAGCCGGCTGAAGTGGGCGGCTTTACGCCCGGACCCTTGTTGCCCCACCAGGTTATCAAGAAGGGGGAACAAGCCTATGTGGCTACGGTCCTCATCCTGAACCCGGTCGGCCCGACCGTGCCCACCTCCGTGGATATTCTGTCCAACTTCGCCTTGCCCTACCAGGTTGAATACACCACGGGTGATGTCCAGCGCTGGCAACCCGGCCCGGCCCACCTGCAACAGGTCAACAACGGCAAGCTGACCCCCGGCGTCGCCTTCTACGTCGATGTCTTCAGCTTCACCGCCCAGGAGACCGGACTGTATGAAATGAACATCAGCTTCCGCATCTTCGGCTGCGAAGGCGAAACCTCCCCGCCCTTCTCCGGCTTTGCCACCTGGGTCTATGATCCAGACCAGGATTATCTGGCCGACCTGCTAGGTCTGGATGGCGGCCCCGGCTTCTACCACAAAGCCCCCATTCGCTTCCAGGTTTATGAGTAAGCCGAAAAGCCAGTAAGCTAGAGTTAGGCGGCAGCCATTCTTCGAGTAGGATGGCTGCCGCCGCTAGTTATATCAAAAAATTCCACATACCAGGAGGATACCTATGCCTATGATTGACCCCAGAACCCGCGCCCGCGCTCGACTGGCCCTGCGCCAGGCTGTGCGCGATTACCTGGACGACCCTAATATCACCCTCATCGAGTTGGGCTTCAAGGAGCGAGATGGCCAACTGTTTGAAGATGAACTGGTCATTCGATTTCACGTCCGCCAAAAGCTATCGGAGCCTGCTCTGAAAAAGGCGGCGGCGGCGGGCCGCACGCGCCCCATTCCCCGGACCATCGGCGGCTTTCAAACCGATGTTCCCCAGGGGAAATACCGGCCCCACCGCTCCTGGGGGCGACGACGTTGGCAACGCCAAACCAACCCACGAACGGTAGTCGCCGACCCGCTGCGGGGCGGCCTCAGCATTTCCACCGAGCGGCATCACACCTACGGCACGCTGGGCGGCCTGGTCAATGACCGGGAGACCGGCGAGCCGATGATTTTGAGCGCCTCCCACGTTCTGGCCGGCGATTGGCGGGCGCGGCCCGGCCAGCGTATCTACCAACCGGGTCGGCTCGACGGCGGCCGGCCGGCCAATGCTATCGCCACCCTGACCCGCACGGCGATGACCGTGAACCTGGATGCCGCCGTCGCCACCTTAACCGGCCCGCGCCGCTCGCTGAACGATCAGCTTGAGCTAGGTCCGATTCAGGGCGTCGGTGAAGCCACGTTGGGACTGGACGTGGTCAAGTCGGGGCGGCGCAGCGGCGTTACGCATGGGCGCGTGGTGGCCGTTGATGGTGTGGCGAAGATGCGCTACGGCTATCTGGAGCGGATTATTCACCGGGTGGTGACCATCGACCCCCTGTGGGCCTTCGGTGAAGTCAGCGGTCCCGGCGACTCAGGGGCCATATGGCTTGGTCAGGAGGATAGACGAGCGGTGGCCCTCCACTTTGCCGGAGGCAATCGACCGGAGCGTGCCCTGGCCCTCGACATTCAAGCCGTGCTGGCTGCCCTGAATGTCGATTTGGTGACTGAAACAGCCATTTTGACAGGGCCTCGAGATCACCCAATTGAATAGGGACAACTGCGCCTCTCACCCAATAGGGCTATCTGCGGATAGCCCTAATTTTTTGTATAAATCGCTCAAGGTAATGTAGATAGTTTGGCATAGAAATGTTACGTTAATAATGAAATCTGTGAGATAAAGATTTTTTGAATAATAGGAGTTACGCAGTTCGCATCCCGAGTAGCCTTGAAAAGGCGTATCGAGGGG
>CAZWZZ010001147.1:0-2264 GCA_964638395.1 uncultured Caldilineaceae bacterium | reverse complement strand
TCTAAGGAGCATTTCAGTTTGGGGGCAGATTTTAGACCATTTGGAAGCATGGAAGATGTGGAAGGTTGGTTATCAAGCGCGTGACCAATCTTCCAGCCTTCCAACCTTCCATCGGGACGGTTAAAGCGTTGATGGCCATAATTCACCTGGATGTTCGATGGTGTGAATTTTAATTCTCGCTGACCTCGCTACTGGCCTCGCCCAGTTGAAGCGTCGTCTCCGGGACGAGGAACTTCATCACCCGGTTGTTGTCGGAGTCGGCCAGGTAGAGATAGCCGTCGGCGTCGAAATCGAGGCCGAGGGGCAGGGCGACCGAGGCCAAATCCTGGCCATACTGCCCCCAGGTGGCCAACACCTGACCCTCGCCGTTGTAGGCGATGAGGCGGTAGCCTTCGGGGTCGCTGATGAAGAGCCGATCCTGATTATCGACGGCCAGGAAGGGTTTGTTGACCACGCTCTCGCTGTCCCAACCGTTGACCACCGGCCAATCGGCGATGGGGTTGAGGGCGGGGTCGAATTTCTGCACCCGCTGGTTCCAGGTATCGGCCACGTAGATGTTATCCTGGCTGTCGAGGTCGATGCCGACCGGCTCCTCAAAGGAGCCGGGCACGATGCCGCCGCCGCCCCACATTTGCAGGAACTCCCCGTCGGGGCTGAATTTGTGAACCCGTTTGTTGCCGGTGTCGGTCACATAGACGTTGCCCTGACTATCGACGGCCACGCCCCGGGGTCCCCAGAAATCACCCGGCGCGGCTCCGGCGTCGCTCTGGGCGTTGAAGAAGGTGCCGGTTTGCCACAGGAACTCACCCTCCGGGCTGAAGGCTTGCAGGCGGTGGTTCCAGGTGTCGGCCACGTAGACTGACCCCTCCGGCCCGACGGCGATACCCCACGGCTCGCTGAATTGGCCCGTTTCGGCCCCCTCGCTGCCCCATTTGAATTGGAAATTGCCCTCGGCATCGAAGACCTGGATGCGGTGGTTGCCGCTGTCGGCCACGTAAATCAGACCATCCGGCCCGACGGCCAGGCTGCGGGGGGTAGTGAATTGGCCGTCGGCGGTGCCGTTGCTGCCCCAGGTCTGGAGCGCGTCCAGCTCCGTCCGTTTGCCCTCATAAGGATCGATGCTGCCGCCCTGCGTCAACTCGACCGGGCCGCTCTGGTAATTCCAGACCTCGGCGGCCACATCCTTGCGGACGTAGAGGAAGAAGCGGTGGACGAAGGGCCACTCATTCAGGTCGTAATCCTCGTAATTCCGGTAAAAGAGGATGTTCCACAACTTCTGCCGGTTTTCGCGGGCGATGGCCCGGCGGGCAGCCTGATCCTCGGCAGTTTCAACGACGTTGGGATCGACGGGGGCGGGGCCGGTGACGTAGGTTTCCCACAAACGGCTAAAGGTTTGGTTTTTGTAATCCTCGATGGGCCACCAGACCAGGCGGTAGCGGTAGCGGATGTAGTTATCCCCCAGGAACGGTTTGACCTTGCTCTCGTTGGCCGAGCCGACGATGACCACGGGCGCGTCGAGGGCGTCCCGGTTGGGATTTTCGCCGTAGAAGACCCGGTTGGGATACTCCCGCAGATACCACTCCAGCGGCCAGGTGGAGTCGTTGTCGTAGGCCACCTTGACCATTTTATCGCCGACGGTGCGCTCGGAGATGTCGTCGATCTGTTGCAGGGCCAGCTTAACATCGGGCGAAGCGTGGGCGTAGACTAACATCTCGTTAACGTAGTCATAGTTGATGTAGGTCAACAGCCAGGCAAAACGAATGGTCAGGAGGGTCAGCAGCAGCAGGGCCACGCTGAAAGCCACCTTTTTGGCCAGGGCCAGCCCTATCTGCCGGGCATAGCGCCAGATGAAGTAGCCGATGATGCCCAGAATAATCAGGGCGGCGATAAATTGGCTGGTTTCGTTGATGGATTGCAGCGATTGGCTCTGGAAGGGTTGGGCCGTCAGGATAGCTCCCAGCGCGGGGATGGTCAGGATGAGGGCCACGCCCAGGCCAACGCCGCCCCGCCGCCAGGCCGCTCGCCACTCGACACGGCCCAACGCGGTTTGGATGACGTGGGCGGCCAGGAAGATGAAGGGCAGGGTCATATGAACCGTCAGCCAGGGCATCTTTTCCCCGGCCCAACTGTAGATGGTAAAGGCGTTGATGGTCCAGTAGATGGTGAAGGCGGCAAACGTGCCCCCGTCGGAAGGCCACAACTTTTGGGAAGCCGCCGCTTCTGCATCAACCGGCGTAGCTTCGCCCTGCCCCTTTTTGGGGACC
>CAZWZZ010001146.1:0-2266 GCA_964638395.1 uncultured Caldilineaceae bacterium | reverse complement strand
CTGCCGTAGGGATAGCCCGGAAAATTATTTCCGGGCGGGCAAGGTGGGCTGAGTCGAGGTCGGATTGATAGAACATTTGTCTAATGTGACATTGTCGAATTACGCAGTGCAAGATCCCAGGCAGTGCCAGAAAAATAATAGAGTTGTTCCCCAATAAGAATCATAAAAAATGGGACGCAGATTTTCGCAGATGAACGCGGATAAAAATAGGTAAAAATCTGAGTAATCTGCGTTTATCTGCGTCCTATAAATCGGGTGGATGTCGCTTTCTTATTCAGGAACAAGTCTAATCATCCCAAAAATCCGAGCTTGGGGTCAGGTGTCAGTGGTCATTATTGGTCAGTTGTCAGTTGTCCTTTGCAACTGACCAATGACTCATCATCCACCGCTGGGATCATATAAATCTTGGAGCTGCCTTAGGGTCTGGTTTTTCTCAGATCCAAATCGGTCACCGCCCCCAGGCTACTGCTGGAGACGAGGGCGGCATATTTGGCCAGGACGCCGCTGGTGTAGCGGGACGCGGGCGGCTGCCAGGCGGCCCGACGTTTTGCTAACGCTTCATCAGAGATGTTGAGTTGCAGCAAGCGTTGTTCGGCGTCGATGGTGATCGAGTCCCCTTCCTCGACCAGAGCGATCGTGCCGCCGACCGCCGCTTCCGGGGCGACGTGGCCGACGACCATCCCATACGTGCCGCCGGAGAAGCGACCATCAGTAATCAAACCGACTTTATCTCCCAGCCCCGCGCCGATGATGGCCGAGGTCGGGGCCAGCATCTCCCGCATGCCGGGACCCCCCTTTGGCCCCTCGTAGCGGATAACCAGGACATCCCCGGCGTTGATGTGACCATCCAGAATGGCCTTGAGGCTGGCCTCCTCCGACTCGAAGACACGGGCCGGACCGGTGATCTTCGGGTTTTTGACGCCGCTGATTTTGGCGACGGCCCCCTCGCTGGCCAGATTGCCTTTCAACACGGCCAGGTGGCCCTGCGCGTAGAGCGGTTGATCCCAGGAGCGGATCACGGATTGATCGGCGCGGGGTTCATCGGGGATGTCGGCCAGGACTTCCTCGATGGTCTGCCCGGTGATGGTCAAAGCGTCGCCGTGGAGCAGGTCGTGGGCCAGCAGGGTCTTCATCACCTGGGGCACGCCCCCGGCCCGGTGCAGGTCGGTGGCCACATATTGGCCCGACGGTTTCAGATCGCAGATGACCGGCACGCGCTCCCGGATTTCCTCGAAGTCGTCGATGGTCAGGGGAACCTCCGCCGCGTGAGCGATGGCCAGCAAATGTAGCACGGCGTTGGTCGAGCCGCCGACGGCCATGACCATCGAAATGGCGTTTTCAAAGGCTTTGCGGGTCAAAATCTGGCGGGGGAGGCGCTGCTGGCGAATGGCATCGACCAGAACCGTGGCCGATTGCGCCGCGCTGTCCGCTTTTTCCTCATCCTCGGCGGCCATCGTCGAGGATGACATCAGGCTCATACCCATTGCCTCGAAAACGGAAGACATCGTGTTGGCGGTGAACATTCCCCCGCAGGAACCGGCCCCCGGACAGGCCCGCCGCTCCACTTCGGTCAGCTCCGCCTCGTCGATCTTCCCGGCGCTATACTCCCCGACCGCCTCGAAGGCGCTGACGATGGTCAGGTCGCGGCCCTCGTAATGCCCCGGCTTGATGGTTCCGCCATAGATGAAGATGGCCGGGATGTTCATGCGGGCGATGGCGATCATCGCGCCAGGCATATTTTTGTCGCAACCGCCGACGGCCAACACGCCATCGACGCTCTGGGCCTGGCAGGCGGTTTCGATGGAGTCGGCGATGACTTCGCGGGAGACGAGGGAATATCTCATGCCCTCCGTACCCATCGAAATGCCGTCGCTGACGGTAATCGTGCCGAACATCTGGGGCATTGCCCCGGCTTCCCGCAGGCCGGTTTCGGCCCGTTTGGCCAGCACGTTCAGCCCCATATTGCAGGGGGTGATCGTACTGTACCCGTTGGCCAGGCCGACGATGGGTTTTTGGAAATCCTCATCCTCGAAGCCGACGGCCCGCAACATGGCCCGGTTGGGGGCGCGGGCCACCCCGGCGGTGATGGTTTGACTGCGAATGTTGTCTGCCATGATTTTACTCCTTCTGTAGTGGTATTGGTTTTAGTTGAGGCAACTACTCAGTCCAACGCTCGATCTCGATATGGAAGATTGCCAGCGGGGATTAGGGGATTAGGAGATTTTTTAGAGTTAATTTGTTCCCCTCATCTCTTAATCTCCACCAC
>CAZWZZ010001145.1:0-2268 GCA_964638395.1 uncultured Caldilineaceae bacterium | reverse complement strand
GGTGACCGCCCCGCTGACCTTTACTTGGGTGGATTATTGGTTGGGAAACGAGAATACTGCAACACCGGCTGCTGCAAATATGGCATACCGTAACCTCACCTGATTAAATCATCAAGAAACTCTGAAGCCGGCTCAACACTGGTAACAAGCAGGTGGTCGCGGGCGCGGGTGCAAGCAACATAAAGCAGATGTCGTTCGGTGTGGTAGACTTCTTCCAAATCTGATTCGTCCGTTACCCGATCAATCCGAGCCTGTAAGGGGATAACCTCGTCATCACAAGCCATCACCGCCACGGCCCGAAATTCTAATCCTTTGGCCAGATGCATGGGGCACAGAGAAACGGTTTCAACGGTGGCGGTCATTTTCTCATCCAATACTTTGTACGCCAGCCCGGCGTTTTCAAGTGCGACCCTGGCGCGGGGCAGTTCAGCTTCGGAGCGGACAAAGAGGCCGATTTCAGCCAGGTTTATGTTGGCCCGAACCCGGCCGGTGAGCCACTGGCTAACGGCTTCAATTTCTAACTCTGGAGTTTTGAAGCTGTTGATGGTTGGCACAGGGCCATTGAAGACCGAGATTGTGCCGCTGCGTGTTTCGGTGTTGCCATCCACATCAGATATTTCCGGGTCTAACAATTTATCGGCCTGCATCCGAATTTGGTGCGAGGTGCGATAATTGATACGTAACGTCTTTGACCGTCCTTGTACTTCGATCCCCAGCGCCTTCCAGGAAAAGGGTTGTTGAAAGATGCGTTGCCCCAAATCTCCGGCAAAGAAGAGGGTGTTTGGCCGGTTGTCAGATAGCGCCGCCAGAAGTTTTAGTTGGGGAATGTTGATGTCTTGCGCTTCATCCACAACGATAAAATTAAAGGGGGAGTGTTGACCACCGTTGTATAGAGCGGTCAATTCGCCAAACAAACCGGGGTACGTTATCAGCCCTTGTTCTTTGAGAGCCGCCTGCACCTGCTCAAATATGGACCACAGAGTCTCCCGACGGCTTTCAGGCAGCCTGGTTTTTCGGCCCAGCCGCGTCACATCCCGGTAGGCTTCCCACGAGTCTAGCTGCCAGGCATCCACGATCTGTTCCCATTCGGTGAGCAAAAAATATGGGCTGAAAGAATGGTTATCGACCTTTGCAGCGGCTTCGGCTAACAATTTTTGAATGGTTTCTTGTGAGGCGAGCCGTGGTTGCTCAATGTTAAATCTGTACAGCCGTTCAGCAATGACATTCAGGGCATACACCTCAATTTGCTCGCCAAGTTTTGGTTGGTTATGGAGCAGCCGTCTTAATTTTGTTTTGAGGGCATTGGCCAACGTTTCAGAAAAAGTGGCCAACAAAACTCTGGTATCCGGGTTGTTTTTGGCCAGGTATACGGCCCGATGCAAGGCCACCACGGTTTTGCCGGTGCCGGCCGAACCGGAGACCCGGGCCGGACCGTTGTAATCCCGTTCCACAATCCGCCGCTGTTCCGGGTGCAGAAAGACCGTCCATTTTTCCCAGGGATATTCCAGAGCGCGGGTCAGTTCGTCTACATCGCTCATCATGCGGAAACGGCGTAGAGCATCGGGATGGTCAAAGGGATCAGCCGTTGAGTCGACAACCTGTGGAAGTTGGGGTTGCCCACCGGTAGCCAATTCCAGCAGCGCTTCGGCGGCTTCGGCCGGGAGGTGGTCGGCCAAATCCAGCACGGTGTCCTCATTGGCGACATTGACATCGGCTAACCACTCCGCCGGGACGCCATAGCTGAGCAAGTCATCATCCGGGATTGCGGCAAACAAGGGCGGCTTGACTCTTTCTTCGGTGACATACGTAGGGATGATGATCTCTTGGACGGTCTCGCGGATTTCAACCAACTGGGCGGCCCCGGTCTTGGGGTGGGTTTCCAGTTTGCGCCGCTCTGCCCAGCTATACGCGGCATCGTGATGATCGACATAACAGACCAACAAACTGCTCTGGCTGCGATGCACGATCAGGCGAATATCACGGCTGACCCGCACCGAGGCGAATTTGGGGTCTCTGGCCCGCTCTAATTTGTGAAATTTCAGCCCAGGATTAGTCGGGTTGATTTGCAGATCAAAAACGGTGGTTTTGACCGCTTTCTGCTCCTGATTGGTGAGTTTGGTCAGACTGTCTACAAATGTATCGGCGATTCTAAATTCCATGTGGTTATCCTAACTTGAAAATTACACGGAGACTCGCGGAGCAGCCACGGAGACTCACGGAGTTTTTAATTTTACAATGTCACATTCGCCCCCCTAGCCGGGAATTTCG
>CAZWZZ010001144.1:0-2277 GCA_964638395.1 uncultured Caldilineaceae bacterium | reverse complement strand
CGGCCTGCATCTCCGTCACCTTCATCGCCAGCAAACAGGCCATGCGGGAGCTATCCCCCCTGGCCTTCACGCCGCTCTGGTTCGGGGCGGCTTCGATGTGGGGCCTGGGTCTGTATCTCTTCCGCCACGGCCTCCGGCTGCCGCCGCAATTGCGCCGCTCGATGCCCGCGATTTTGCGACTGGGCCTCTTGAACGGCACAGCTAATTTTTTGTTGTTCATCGGCATCAGCCTGGGCGACCCCACCCTGGCCGCTTTCTTTAGCCGCAGCGAAACCATCTACAGCGTTTTGATTGGAGCCTGGTTCTTGGGGGAACGGATGCACGGCTACCAATGGTTGGGGGTGGCCGTCGCCATTGTCGGTACGGGGGTGATGACCTTTCAATCAGGCCGGGTGGTGTGGCTGATGTTACTGATTCTGCTGACATCGAATCTTTTTTTGGCATTCAGTAATTTGGTAGCAAAGCGAAACATTATTGCCGTGCCGCCGCTCGTTCTCTCCACGGCTCGCACCCTGATGATGGGGCTGATGCTGGGGCTTATCGGCCTGCTGAGCCAACAGTTGAGTTGGCCGGGCATGACTACCTGGCTATGGATCATCGGCGGGGCTTTTTTTGGGCCGTTTCTAAGCTATCTTTTTTTCTACGAAGCCCTGCTCTATCTCGATTTGGCGAAAAGCGCGGTCATCCGCGCCCTACAGCCGCTTTTCGTGGCCCTCTACGGCTTCATCCTGTTTAACACCTTCATCAGCCTGCGCCAATTTTTCGGCGGCTTGCTGATGATTACCGGCGTGGTGTTGATGCTCCATCAAAAACGCCCCGCCCTCGATAGGAGGTGAGATGATGACAACGGAACCGCAGCCAACCTTGCCGGACGTTATGGCCGCCCGGCCCCACGTCTACCGGTATCTCAAGCCGACTCCGCTCCATTACTACAGCGGTCTCAGCCGGTTGGTCGGGGCGCAGGTGTGGGTCAAGCATGAAAACCATCATCCGGTCGGAGCTTTCAAGGTGCGAGGTGGGCTGAATTTTGCGGCCCATCTCTCGGCGGAGGCGCGGCAGGCCGGTCTCTTTACCGCCTCGACCGGGAACCACGGGCAGAGTATCGCCTTTGCGGCCCAGGTTCACGGCCTCAAGGCCACCATCGCCGTGCCGGAGGGGGCCAACCCCGGCAAAGTGGCGGCCATGCGCGGCCTGGGGGCCGAGGTCGTTTTTCACGGGGCCGATTTCGACACCGCCCGCGAATGGGTCATGGCCGAAGCCGAGGCGCAACACGGACGCTTTGTCAGCCCGACCGAACCGTTGTTGATTCACGGCGTCGGCACTTACGCGCTGGAAATTATCGAAGATTTGCCCGACGTAGAGGCGATTGTCGTGCCGGTCGGGGGCGGGAGCGGGGCCTGCGGCGTCAGCATCGTGGCCAAAACCATCAACCCTGCCATCGAGGTCATCGCCGCCCAATCGGCCCAGGCCCCGGCCATGCAGTTGAGCTGGCAAGCCGGCGAGTTGGTCACAGCCGAGATGGACACCTTCGCCGAGGGGGTGGCCACACGAGTCCCCTTTGAGAATACGCAGCGAATCATGCGGAAATACCTGGATGATTTCGTGCTGGTTGAGGATGAGGCTATCAAACAGGCCATCCTTCTCCTGCTGGAACATACCCACAATCTGGCAGAAGGGGCCGGGGCGGTCTCGTTGGCGGCGGCGTTACAGTTGAAATCCAGACTGGCCGGTAAAAAAGTGGCCCTGGTGTTGAGCGGCGGAAATTTGTCGCTGGAAAAATTGAAAAATATGCTATAAGGCAGTGCCAGAAAAATAATTATCCCAAAAATCCGAGCTTGGGGTCAGTTGTCAGTTGTCACTGGTCCGTTGTCCTTTGTCCTTTGCAACGGACCAGTGACAAATCATCCAACTTTGGGATCATTTAAATCTTGGAACTGCCTAAAATGTTATAAACTTTGTAAATTTGGAGGTTAACAGTATGGCCAAAAAACCGTATTCCCCAATGGCTCCCTATTCAGAATTAAAGCGGGTGGAGGGCCTCATCAACAGCGCAACCGGAGTCGATGATCTCCGCACAATTGTTGTATCCGATGGTCCCAAAGTCGGCTACAAAGCCTTTTGTTACATGCTCGGCGGGAAGATGACGCCGGAAGGGATGAAACCGGATGGGGCCTGCGAAGCGGCGGCGGAGCTGGAGCAGAAGGGGCAAGCGGAGGCAGCCCAGGAAATCTACAAAAAGGTGGTGGCCACCCATCCCGACCACGCCATCGCCAAAGG
>CAZWZZ010001143.1:0-2283 GCA_964638395.1 uncultured Caldilineaceae bacterium | reverse complement strand
GTGGCGGTGGCCGTGGCGGTTGGTGCAGGCGTCTGGGTGGCGGTCGCCGTGGGGCGGGGGGTGTTCGTGGCCGTCGCGGTGGGGCGGGGAGTGTTCGTAGCGGTCGGAGAGGGCGTCCGGGTGGTGGTCGCCGTCGGGCGCGGCGTGTTTGTGGACGTCGCCGTCGGTGTCCTGGTCGCTGTGGGCGAGGGGGGCATAGTAGGCGAAGCCGTGGGCGTGACCCGCGTCGAGGTCAAGGTCGCTGAGGCAGCGGGCAGGCTGGTGGTTCCGAAATTTTCTTTCAAACTCTCTTTCAAGACAGGTGTGGCCACCGTGACCGGGGCGACGGCCACGGTCTCGCTCCTATCATCAGCTTCGGGCCAGGCCAAGAGCAAATAAGCGAATGTACCCAGCACGATGAGGTTGAGCAGCAACAGATACCCCAGAAAGGCGGCTTTTTGCCACAGAGTCCAATTTGGCATGGCTTACCGCACTTTAGTGAATATGACTTCAAAGGAGTAGTGAAAGAGGGAATTGGCCTGGGTATTGCCACTCGCGGGGCAGGTCTCATTGAGCGGGATATTGGGGCTGATGGGGCCGATGACCTGGCTCAAGCCGTCTAAGACCTCGATAAAATAACTGCCTTTAAACATAGCAAAATCGGCCAACCCCGGATCTTCTATTTTCGTGCCGGTTGTCAGGATCGCTTCGCCGCCGTTGCCACCCTCCCAATACACCCGCAACTTCATGCCCGGCAAGCCATTCCCATTCTGGTCCCGGACATAAGCAAAAATATGGTGTTTGCCTTCATTCTCACAGGGAGTCAATTGGCGCATCGTGCCCACATAATCATAGACCGGCGTCGGCGTATTGGTGGGCACAGAGACCCGCGTGGCCCGAATGGGCGTTGTGGTGGGGATCGGGGTCTCCGTGGAGATGTCCGTCGGTCGCGGCGTCGGGGTGATGGTGGGGGTCCAGGTAGGGACGCGGGTGCTGGTGGGGGTGACAAACGAGAGGCCGTTCCAGGTTCGGGTGAATGTGGGCAGAGGGGTACGGGTGGCCGGGGCCTGGGCCAAAACACGCCGAAAGCCACCGGGGGTTTGAATGGTCAACAGCCAAATCAATCCGCCCAGAACGACCAAATTAACCAGCGTCAAGAGAGAAATGAGGAGCGCCCACTGGCCACGGGTAATGGCTGACACTTCTTTGTGGAGGTTTTTCATGACCAGGTGTGTACTTTCATCATTAGACTATATCCAGGCCATTTTGAGAGAGCGGATAATTTTATCGGGGCGGGACAATGACTCAAAGCGGCTCTCAAGGATTGGAGCCATTGAGCTAAATGGCGGGACTGGGCTGCTAGCGTCCTTTTCGTCTGGCTCGTCACAGCCATTCGGACCCCACTCCCGCCATTAAGCCTACACGAGTTACTCACCTGCGAGGGCCTGTTCTAAATTTTTGACGGATAATCAGCGACCGTCAACATTGATAAGGTGAGTGTGTCAAAAGCCTAGTCAAGGGTTGCCATAACAGCCGAAATCATAAGATCATCGCTGCATGCCACTAGATATAGTTTTCTACAAAAACAGGCCACAAGATGTAGCTTTACATAATTTTATTTGACATAGCCATTATATCATTCTTTATTTTTTATGGCAAGTGAAAACAAAAATTGGGCCGATGCTTTTAAGCGATAGTCAGGCTCCGTTTTCTCGACCCCCTTATAGTAGACATAACAACAAGGGGGTTGACATGACCTTTAGGCTATGATATAATACCGTCGTCTCGGTTGAGTTGAGGTTATATATTACTGACTAACCCCAACAAAATAATAGAAAATTGAATATGAAAATATTACAATATCCAATTATTTTAAGGGGTTAATCTCTCCAAATAATTTTCCACCCGAATCATTATCCACAAGTTGATTTGTACCAAATTTTCTGTATCTGGAACATCTTCGTTCCTTGTGCAGGACGTATAGCATGTTTTTAGTTTAAAGTTGATCGACTTGGACCAAAGCTCCAAGTATTTGCCCCTGGCAAAAAATTTCATCACAAAAGGGTATGGTAGGTTTTCAATTATGAATGTGACTATCGAACAAAAAGTTAATACAACGTCCGAAAACAACGCTGACGTGCTTGAATCAAACGTACTAGACGATTTGATGCACAAAGCCACCGAGAATGGTTACCTTACGACCGATGACCTCTTAGCTGCCTTCCCTGAGGCTGAAGATAACATGGCCCAACTGGAAGACATATTCATCCAGTTGATTAACCAAGGCATTGAGGTCTACGCTGA
>CAZWZZ010001142.1:0-2284 GCA_964638395.1 uncultured Caldilineaceae bacterium | reverse complement strand
GTCACCCACCCCGCCGTAAATCGAGGGTGTGGGGATATTCCGGGTTGACCTCCACGGCGGGCGACTCGATGGGGTCGGAGACGGCCTCGCTCTCCTCGAAGCGCCAGATGCCCCGGGGCGTGTAGTCGTAGTTAATCATCGGGCCGGGGGTGTGGCCTTGATCCCAGAAGCGGCTGATGCGGCGGGATTCGGCCACATTGGCGTTGACCGGAATATCATCGTAGGCCCGTCCGCCGGGATGGGAGACGAAGTAGCGACAGCCCCCCAGCGAGCGCTGGTTCCAGGTATCGACCACATCGAAAATGAGCGGGGCGTGGATGCCGATGGTCGGGTGCAGGGCCGAGGGGGGCTGCCAGGCCTGATAGCGCACCCCGGCCACATATTCGCCGTGGGTGCCGGTGTGGCGCAAGGGCAGGGCGCGGCCATTGCAGGTAATTACGTACCGCTCGGCGGTCAGGCCGTTCACTTTCAACTGGAGCCGCTCCACCGAGGAGTCCACGTAGCGGGCCGCGCCGCTGCGGGTGGTCTCCTCGCCCAGAACGTGCCAGGGTTCGATAGCCATCCGCAACTCCAAGGCGATGTCCCGGATGTGGGTCGTGCCGTAGCGGGGGAAGCGAAACTCGAAGAAGGGGGCCAGCCACTCGAACTCGAAGGGATACCCGGCCCGCTGTAAATCCTCGATGACTTCCTTCAAATCGGTCTCGACATAATGGGGCAACAAAAAGCGGTCGTGTAGCTCCGTACCCCAGCGGATCAGTTTTCGCTCATAAGGCTGCTCCCAGAAGCGGGCCACCAGCGTCCGCAACAGCAACATCTGGGCCGCGCTCATCCGGGCATGGGGCGGCATATCGAAGGCCCGAAACTCCAACAGCCCCAGCCGCCCCCCGGCCGAGTCGGGCGAGTAGAGCTTGTCGATGCAAAATTCGGCCCGGTGGGTGTTGCCGGTTAAATCGACCAGCAAATTGCGAAAAATGCGATCCACCAGCCAGGGCTGCACCGGCTCGCCCGGCTTGGGCACTTGCTCGAAGGCAATCTCCAGCTCATACAGATGCTCCTCCCGCCCCTCATCGACGCGGGGAGCCTGGCTGGTCGGGCCGATGAACATCCCGGAGAAAAGATAAGAGAGGCCGGGATGATGCTGCCAATACGTCACCAGGCTTCGCAGTAAATCGGGCCGTCGCAGGAGGGGACTATCCGCCGGTGTGGGGCCGCCCAGGGTGACGTGGTTGCCGCCGCCCGTGCCGGTATGCCGCCCATCGATCAAAAATTTCTCCGTGCCCAGGCGAGCCTGCCGGGCCTGTTCGTAGAGCCTTTCGGTGTTGCTGACCAACGCGGTCCAACTATGGGCCGGATGGATGTTGACCTCGATCACGCCGGGATCGGGCGTGACCAGGATTTTTTGCAGGCGGGGATCGGGCGGCGGATCATACCCCTCCAGGATGACCGGCAGCGATAATTCCTCAGCGGTCAGTTCGATGGCGGCGATCAGATCGAGGTAATGCTCCAGATGGCTCTGGGGCGGCAGGAAAATGTTGAGGCGACCCTCGCGGGGTTCGATGCAGAGGGCGTACCGGATGAGGTTTTCTGGCTCGGTCGGGGGCGCAGCGGGGGCCGACCGCCGGTATTGCAGCCGCACCTGCGCCTGGGCGTAGAAATCGGTCAGCGGCGGTCGCTCATCGAAGGGGGACCGCTCGATGAACGGCTCCTCGTCCACCTCATCCGCCCAGGGCAGCGAGTCGAGCGGCAGGCGCAGCCCCATCGGCGAGGCGCCGGGGATGAGGACCATCTGTTCCCGGCGGAACTCCCACAGACTGCTTTCCCACCCTGCCGTTGTCTCACTCCAGCGCAGCGGCAGGGCAAAGCCGGTCGGTTCCTCCAAACCCCGCTCTAGCAGAGCCGCCAACCGCTGCCGCTCCAGCGAAACTTTGGCGTCAGCCTCGAACGGATCGACCGTAGGCGGCAACCTTTTTTCCGTCCACAGAAAATAGAAGATGTCTTCATAGCCCGGTCTGATATAATCGGCGTGGAGGCCCAGATATTGGGGCAACGTCTGGGCAAACTGTTTGGCTTGGGTCACATCAAAGCCGTAATCGCGGGTTTCATCCGCCAGCAGGGCCGGGTTATGCCAGATTGGTTGGCCATCGGTTCGCCAGAAGCAGGCCATCTTCCAGCGGGGCAGCGGCTCGCCGGGATACCATTTGCCCTGGCCGTAGTGACGCACCCCGCCGGGGCCAAAGGTGTCGTGCAGACGGCGCACCAGGTCACCGGCCAACTGCCGTTTGTG
>CAZWZZ010001141.1:0-2288 GCA_964638395.1 uncultured Caldilineaceae bacterium | reverse complement strand
TGAACTTGCCTTGAAACAAGCCCCGCACCCTTTGAGCCGCTCCCGCCGGCATCACCGCCAACTCCAAGACCCAAACGACGGCCACCATCTTGCCCGAAAAGCTACAGGGGCCATCACTCGGCAGCCGTAGTCGGAATTCGGCCCGTTCGGGGGCGGCATCCAGAGCGAGGCGTTCGATGACGGTCTCATCTTTGTCCCCTTTGCCTTGTGTGAACCACAGCAGCCGTAGCTCAACCCGGTCGTCGGGTCGGTCACATTGCCAGGCAGCCACGCCGCTGATCTCCTCGCCCGGTACAAAGTGGGTACGGTTGCCCGCTGTGCGGATGGTCAGCGATCCCTCGGCGACAGTCGTTTCGGAAAAAGGATCTGTCGTTTCCGTCGCTTCCGGCGGAAATACTGTCTCATCGACGGGCGGCGGCAGGATCGTCACCTGGAACTCGCGCTTGGCGGAAAGAAACCATTTCATTTTGGCGGTCATGACAATCATCCAGGTTACTGAATTATGGTCGCTGGCAAATGTGGGCGGAACCGCCGCCGGCATGGTCAAAGAACGAACGCCGGAGGTGATTTCGTGCCCCTGAATGTCCTCCGCGACTGTCACCACTTTGGAATTTGTTATATAGGTGGGAGAGGAGCTGCTGGTGTCTTCCGCCTGTTCACGCATCATTAGTTCGATCCGTAAGTCTTTAATTAAGGCCTCTCGCTTGAGATTTTTCCACCGCAGTTGAACCGTTTCGCCCATCATGAATGTGTCCGACTCGGCCAACACCTGCCATTCGGGGCCAGACTTTTTTGCAAGAAACATTACAAACAAGGGGATGAAGACAAAAGCGGTAAAGCACCAACAGATGCCATTCACTATTAAGAGCGGGGACTGATATACATATAAGAAGATAAAGAGGCCTGCGCTCAACACAACAAAAGAAATACCACTCCCAACCAAGAGACGGTCTGCTGCTTTGTATTCAGTAGGTTTCAACTCGATCATGATGTCGCTCCTTTTCAAATTTCTTGATTTTGATGGTTAACTTGTTTCTATCATCCCATCCTGTGCCGCACATGTGCGTGGCGTGGTGCGTCATCAACGAAAGACTTACTGGCCGTGTGTTGCGTAGCTTTGGTCCGGCTGGTAGATCAACTCCTCCCCCGTCGGCGAGATGATCAGTTCCAGGCGATGGGTTTTATCCTTGAACTTGCCTTGAAACAAGCCCCGCACCCTTTGAGCCGCTCCCGCCGGCATCACCGCCAACTCCAAGACCCAAACGACGGCCACCACCTTGCCCGAAAAGCTACATGGAGCATCGCTCGGCACGCTCAGCCGGAACTCCCCCCGTTCGGCGGCCGCACCCAGGACGAGGTGATCGACGACGGTCTGCTCCTTGTCCCCTTTGCCCTGCGTGAACCACAGCAGCCGTAGCTCGACCCGGTCATCGGGCCGGTCAGACTGCCAGGTCACGGTCCCGCTGATCTCCTGGCCGGGTACAAAGTGGGTGCGGTTGCCGGTGGTGCGGATAGTCAGCGGGTCATCGACGGCACTCGTTTCCGAGAACGAGTATGTCGTTGCCACCGCTTCCGGCGGCAGGGCGGTCTCATCGACGGGCGGCGGCAGGATCGTCACCTGGAACGCACGTCTGATGGGAAGTAGCCATTTCGTTTTAGCGGTCATCACGATCCGCCACTCGACACGGTTACGTTTACTGGCAAATGTGGGCGGCATCGCCGGCGGCAGGGTAAAGGAGCGAGCGCCGGAGGTGATTTCATACCCTTCGATGCCCGACGCGACCGTCACCAATTTTGCTCTTTTTCTATGGTAGGCGGTGCCTGACCCACTGGTGTCCTCAGCCCGTTCATCCTTCTCCAGATCGATCCGCAGCGATTTGACCCAGGTTTCTTGCTTGAGGGCGTTCCATTGCAGGCTCACCGGTTGGCCCATCCGCCACGGCTCCGCCTCGGCTGTGACCCGCCAATCGGGACCGGGAAGCACTCTGCCGAGCCAGGCCCACCGGCCGCTGGCCATGCTGAACGCGAGCTTTCCGCCCAGGACGACAAGCGCGATAGCCAGACTGTAGTAATCTATGGGGGGGGTGCTGACGATGTTATACACGTAATAACCAATGCCAATTACAAAAGCAATATCAATAATAGGACTGGTCAACTGACCGCCCAAAAAGGGCTTTGTGGTATCCGACCGGACATCGCCGGCGCTGACAGGTTTTAACTCGATCATGATGTCGCTCCTTTTCAAATTAAAGTTTGACTTGAATGATTGACTTGCTTCTATCATCTCC
>CAZWZZ010001140.1:0-2290 GCA_964638395.1 uncultured Caldilineaceae bacterium | reverse complement strand
CACCCCATCAATGGGGTTTCAGCCAAAAAAACCGGATTGATCCGGTGCTGTTTGGTAGCCCGGATCATTTATGTCCGGGTGGGGTTGGTCAAAAAGCGAGGTCTTTTGCAAAAGTGATAGGTAGCTAGATTACCAATTACCATTCTCTGAAATGGGTAAGTTATTAAAACCACGTTCCATTAATGTCAAAATCAAGGGATAACGAACCCCTATGGCCAATACAAACGTAATTTATAATCTGGATACGATCCTCCTGTTAGCCAGTCAGGTGGCCTGGATTATATTCGCCATCTATGCCGTGATCTTTTTTATTCGCAGTTTGCGGCGGCACGGCCCAAAATTGACGATTATCCGCATGTTGAGCTTTCGGGTGTTGGGGCCGCTCTTGTTGGCGATGGCGATTACGCTGGTCAGCGCCGCCGTCGTGTTTATCCAACCGCAATACGTGGGGGTGGTGGTGTCGATCCTGTCGCCGGGGGGAGTTCGTCCTCAGCCTCTACCCGGTGGGTTTCATTTGATTGTGCCGTTTTTAGAACAAGTGCGGGAATATCCTATCTATTGGCAAACCTATACGATGTCCACCAAACCGACCGAAGGCGAGAAGTATGGCAACGACACGATCCGGGCCAGAACCAGCGACGGCCAGGAGGTCTTTTTGGACTGTTCCGTGATTTTTCAAGTCAACCCTAACCAGGCGGTGCAGATCCATATTGATTGGCAAGAGCGTTATATTAGTCAGTTTGTCCGGCCTGTGGTCCGGGGATTCGTGCGGACCCAAGTGTCTCAATTTACCGTCGAAGAGGTCAACAGTTCCTCCCGGAGAGATTTGGAAGCCACCCTCGACCGGCTTTTGCAAGATGAGTTCACCAACAAAGGGTTAACGTTGGACCAATTTTTGCTGCGGGATGTGACTTTCTCCGCGGAATATTCTAAGTCGATTGAGGATAAGCAGGTGGCTTTGGAGGGGCAGGTGCAGAAACTCTACCAGGCTGAACAGATTCGTCGTATGGCCAGGGGGGAAGCGGACGCCATCGAGATCAAAGCCCAGGCCGAGGCCAATGCCATTGAGATCAAGGCCCAGGCCCAGGCCCAGGCCCTCAAGTTGATCGGCCAGTCGTTGGCTGAAAACCCCGATTTGGTCACCTATCATTATGTTGAGAAATTGTCACCCAATATGCGAGCTATGTTAGTGCCCAACAACAACCCGCTCATTTTGCCGTTACCCCCCTCGCTTTTGGAGGAGACATCGCCACTGACGCCGACCCAGACCCCGACCGAGACTCTCCAAATTGATTTGCCACGGTCAGGGGAAGTTGTTGGGGAGGCAACAAACGTTGTCCGGTAAATTCTGTGGTTGTCGTTGGGTATGCCTAAATGTAGGAAAGTCGGTAAACGGATAACGCCCCGATTTGTGGCTTGAACGAATTATCCGTTGCTGTTGGCTGTAAAACTTGTTTGTAACAAATTCTATTAACAAAAGGAGTGTTGAGATGGGCCAGTACTTACCATTAATCATTGCCATTTTAGTGATTATCGTCATTGCTTTTTTAATCGAAAGGCGTTGGCGACGGGGCGCTGAAAAAGAAGAGGCTGCCGAGCCGATGCCGGAGGCCAAAACCGGTTATGTCTCGAAAATGACCAGCGGCTTCAAAGGATTGCGAGATCGGGTGATGCCGGGTCGGCAGCCGGAGTTGGCCAAGCAATTTCAAACCTGGGCCGATGAGGCATTGAAAGATCAGAAAGCGTTAAAAGCGTGGCTAACCTCGTTCAACACCGCCGAGGCTCAGAGCTTTACCGATCAGTTAGCCGCTTTCTGTGCCGACTTGAATTTGGATTTAGGCTGGTTAGTTCAGAACAAATTGGACAAAGACCCCGACATCGAGCAAGCGGCCAAGACGGTGGTTATTGATTATTGCCAATCCTGCTATCAGGCGGCCCAGGCCCAGGCGGATTTCAAAGCCTTTGGCACGTTTCAGTCGATGCTGCAAAACCCGAAAGGGTATCGCGCTTTGAGCCAGCGGCTCTTCACCGAACTGGTCAATCAGAAGTTGGCCAAGCCGGTCACGCCCGACCTGTTCCTGGCCCCGGAGGGGGAGCGCCAAAGCCATATGATAGAGGCGATTTCTCAAGCGGCTGATAAGGATCGTCAGAAATTCATTACCACACTCAAACAGATTTTGGCCGAGCAGGAGAGCGCGGAAGGGGCCAAGTCTGGGTCGTGGACAGAGAAAATCACCAAACCGTTCAAAAAAGCTGACCCGGTGACGGAAGAAGGCCAGCCCGCCGAGGC
>CAZWZZ010001139.1:0-2291 GCA_964638395.1 uncultured Caldilineaceae bacterium | reverse complement strand
CGTGCGCCCCTATGACATCTTGGAGCAAGATAATGACAACTTTACGCCTTGCCCTGGCCCAAATCAACACCACGGTGGGCGACATCGACGGCAACGCCGCCACGGTCAAAGAGTATCTGGAGCGAGCCAGGCAGGTGCAGGCCGACATCGTCCTGTTCCCCGAATTGACCCTGGCCGGTTATCCGCCCGAAGATTTGCTGTTGAAGCCCGGCTTTGCCGCCGCCACCCAGGCCGCCCTGGAGAGTATCCTGCCCCGCACAACCGGCCTGACCGCCGTCGTCGGCTTCGTCCACCGCCAGACAGACATCTTCAACGCCGCCGCCATTTTGCACGATGGGCGCCTGGCCGGGGTGTATCACAAAACGTTATTGCCGAATTATGCAGTTTTTGATGAAGACCGCTACTTTGGCGACGGCGAGACGGCGACCATCTTCAAGCTACCGCTGACGGGCGATAACAGCCCGACCAACGCCGCCACATTCGGCGTGAGCATCTGCGAAGATATCTGGTATCCGGCCGGGCCGCCCGAAGCTCAGGCCGCGGCCGGGGCGGAACTGCTGTTCAACATCTCCGCCTCCCCCTACCAAAGCGGCAAAATCCAGAGCCGGGAGCGGATGTTGGCCACCCGGGCCGCCGACAACGTGGCCATCGTCGCCTTCTGCAACCTCATCGGCGGGCAGGATGAGTTGGTCTTCGATGGCAACAGCGTCATTTTTGACGAGCGGGGCAATTTGCTGGCCCGCGCCCCCGCCTTCGAGGAAACGTTGCTCGTCGCCGATGTCAATGTGAGCAACGTCTTTCGGCAACGACTGCGTGACCCCCGCCGCCGCAAAGATGGCCTGACCGGTGTCTACAACGATGTTTTCGAGCAGGTTGAGTTAACGCCGGTCAATTTTGAAACCACGCCCCGCCCCCGCCTCGATTCTCAAATCGCTGATCCGCCGGCCCCGACCGCAGAGGTTTACCGGGCGCTCGTCCTCGGCACGCGGGATTATGTCCACAAAAACGGCTTCAGCAAAGTGACGATGGGGCTATCCGGCGGCATCGACAGCTCGCTGACGGCGGTCATCGCCGTCGATGCCCTGGGCGCGGACAACGTCATCGGTGTGTTGATGCCCTCTCGCTATTCATCCGATCATTCCAAAAGTGACGCCGCCGAAATGGCCGAAGCCCTGGGCATCCGCTACGAGACCATCGCCATCGAACCGGCCTATCAGGGCTATCTGGAGATGTTGGCCGAGGCCTTTGCCGACACCGAGCCAAACGTGGCCGAGGAAAACCTACAAAGCCGGGCGCGGGGCAACACCTTGATGGCCTTGAGCAATAAATTTGGCTGGCTGGTCTTGACCACCGGCAACAAGAGCGAGATGGCGGTCGGCTACGCTACGATTTATGGCGATATGGCCGGTGGCTTTGCCGTGATTAAGGATGTGCCCAAGACGCTGGTCTACGAGCTGTGTCGTTATCGGAATGATACCATCGGCCCGGCCATCCCGGAGAACGTTCTATCAAAACCGCCCTCCGCCGAATTGCGCCCCGATCAAAAAGATACCGACTCGCTGCCGGAATATGACATTTTGGACGCTATTTTAGCCGCCTACATCGAAGATGAATACAGTATCCAAGAGATCATCGACCAGGGTTACGACGAGGCCACCGTCCGCCGCATCATCCGTATGGTCGATTTGAATGAGTACAAACGGCGCCAGGCTCCGCCCGGCCCTAAAGTGACCAGCAAATCGTTTGGCAAGGATCGGCGGCTGCCGATTACGAACCGCTACCGGGGCTGATGAGGAGAACTCATCTTTGTAGATCGATTTACTGCCGCAACCCCCGCTGGCGACCATAAATCGACAGGAGCAGCAGGAGCATGATACCCAGGACCATCAGCCGGAAGGCTTCGGGCAGTTGCAGGGCGGTCAACAGACTGGTGATGAGGGTCAACACCAGCGCCCCGGACATCGTGCCCCAATAGCTGCCTGCGCCACCGGCCAGCACCGTCCCGCCGACGACGACCGCCGCAATGGAGGGGAACAGGTAGCGGTCGCCCAGGTTGAGGAAGACGCTGCCGGTAAAACCGAGGAGCATAAAGCCGCCCAGCGCCGCCAGCAGCCCGCTGAGGGTGTAGGTAGCGACCACCACCAGCGGCACGCGCACCCCGGACAGCCGCGAGGTGGTGCGGTTCACGCCCACGCCAAACAACTGTTTGCCGTAGGCGGTCCGTTCCAGCACCAGCCACATCAGCAGGCCGACCACGCCCCAGATGATGACCACGCCCGGAATCTCCCACA
>CAZWZZ010001138.1:0-2293 GCA_964638395.1 uncultured Caldilineaceae bacterium | reverse complement strand
GTCGCTACCTGGTCCATCCCGGCGGCGAGTTGACGGCCAGTGTGGTTAAATTGGTCCGGCCGGCGTTGCGCCTCGAGCTGCGGGCCGCCCTGCACGCCGTCCGGGAGCAAAAGCTGGCCATTCGTTCCAAACCGTTGCCGGTTCATTTCAACGGAGAGACCGGCCTGGTCATCCTCCACGTGCGGCCGGCCCCGGGCCCGGACCAGGAGGGCTACGTCCTGGTCATCTTTGAGGAGCGGACGGGGGCCGACCCGACAGCGACGGATACGGTCCCGACTGAAACGCAGATGGAGGATCGGGTGCGGGAGGTGGAGACGGAGCTGGACCTCTCCCGGCAGCGGCTCCAGGCCATCATCGAGGAGTATGAGACCGGTCAGGAGGAGATGAAAGCCTCCAACGAAGAATTACAGTCGGCCAACGAAGAGTTGCGCTCCACAATGGAGGAGCTGGAGACCTCCAAAGAAGAGCTACAGAGCATGAACGAGGAGCTACAGACGGTCAACCAGGAGAACCGGCACAAGGTGGAAGAGTTGGCCCAACTGTCGAGCGATTTGAAGAACCTGCTGGCGGCGACCGACATCGCCACCCTCTTTCTCGACCGCGACCTGCGGATATTGCGCTTCACCCCCAAGGTGGGCGATCTGTTCAACGTCCGCTCGGTAGACCGGGGGCGGCCCCTGTCAGATTTGACCCACCGCCTGGGGTATGATGACCTGCCCGCCGACGCCGAGCGGGTCTTGAAGGAGCTAATCCCTGTCGAGCGGGAAGTGACGGATGACGCGGCGCAGTGGTATCTGACCCGGGTCCGCCCCTATCGCACCCAAGATGACCGGATCAAGGGCATCGTCATCACCTTTGTCGACATCACCGAGCGGAAGCAGGCTGAAGAGGAGCTGCGGGAGAGCGAACGGCGCTTCCGGGAGATTTTCGAGGCGGCCGGCGTTTCAGTCTGGGTCGAGGATTTTTCCAGGGTGAAGCAGGCGCTCGATGAGCTTCAGGCCGGGGGGGTTGAGGATATGCGAACCTATCTGGCCGAGCATCCGGAGTTCATCACCCAGGCGCTCGAACTGGTTATCATCAAGGATGTCAACAGCGCAGCGGTGGAGCTGTTCGGGATGGCCGCCAAAGCGGACCTGCTTGGCCCGTTGGCGAATATCGTTGCCCCCGACCAGGAGACCAACTTCAGGGAACAACTGGTGGCTCTCTCCGAGGGGCGGGAGGGGCTGCGGTCTGATACATCGCTGCGGCTGCGCGATGGTCGCCGCCTGGCGGTGCTGTTCACTGTTTATTTTGGCCCGCCGGCGTGGGGCTACAAGCGGGTGGTCGTCACCATCACCGACATCACCGCCCAAAAGGAGGCCGAGACGGCCCTGCGTGACCTGAACGACCGCCTGGAGGAGCGGGTGGCCCAGCGGACGCTGGAGCTGGCCGAGCAGAACCAGCGGCTGCGGCAGTTGGCCCTGCAACTGACCGAGGCCGAACAGCGGGAGCGGCGGCGCATCGCCAAAGTGCTGCACGATGGCTTACAGCAGCTTCTGGTGGCGATGTCGGTCAATTTGCCCCGCGCTTTGGATGAGGCGGAAACCGAGTTGGGCGAGCGGTTGGAGAGCCTGCTGGAAGAGGCGATGGATGTCACCCACTCCCTGACCTACGAGCTGAGTCCGCCGACTCTGTACAGCAGCGTCCTGCCGGACACGCTCCTCTGGTTGACCGAGTGGTTCGACCACCACCACCGCTTCACGATAGAGTTGACGGTCGATGCCGATTTTCCGCCCCTGCCGGAGCCGCTCAAGGTGTTTCTGTTCGAGGTCATCCGCGAACTGCTGCTGAACGCCGTCAAACATTCCGGGAGCGACTCGGCCCGGGTCAGCCTGCACCCGCCCCAGGCCAGGCAGATCACCGTCACCGTTTCCGATGAGGGGCGGGGTTTCGACGCCTCGCCTCTGGAGCAGCCGGACAAGAAACTGCACGGCTTTGGCCTGCTCAGCATCCGGGAGCGGCTGATCGCTCTGGGCGGTAGCTTGCGGATTGTGTCGATCCCGGGTGATGGCGCTCGCTTCGATCTGACCATACCCCTGACTGAAATGGAGTGGCCGGCCGAAGCGGCGGCGGAGATCGTCCCGCCGGTCGAGAGACCGCGCCCTCCGGCTGTGGCGCCCCCTTCCCCGACGACCGGCCCGATCCGGGTTCTCCTGGTCGATGACCGTTCGGTCGTCCGGGAGGAGCTGGCGATTATGCTCGGCCGGGAGACGGATATCGAGGTGGTCGGCCAGGCCGGGGATGGCCTGGAGGC
>CAZWZZ010001137.1:0-2294 GCA_964638395.1 uncultured Caldilineaceae bacterium | reverse complement strand
ATCTCATCGACGAAGATGACCGCCGGAGAGTTCTCCTTGGCCCGCTTGAAGAGGTCGCGGACGCGAGACGCGCCGACGCCGACGAACATCTCCACAAATTCCGAGCCGGAAATGCTGAAGAAGGGCACGCCCGCTTCACCGGCCACCGCTTTAGCCATCAACGTTTTACCGGTTCCGGGCGGGCCGGCCATCAGCACCCCTTTGGGGATTCGAGCGCCGAGCTTGACGAACTTCTCCGACTCTTTCAGAAACTCGACGACTTCTTGCAACTCCATTTTAGCCTGCTCGGCCCCGGCCACGTCATCAAAGGTAACTATGGGCCGCTCGACATTCTCCTCATTCTTGTCACCCTCTGCCGCGCCCATCACGCGGGGATTGCTGCGGCCAATGCCGCTGCCGGGCATGCCAAACATCCCTTTGCCGGAGCGCATCTGCCGTGAAACGGCAAAAATGATGTAGCCAATGAATAGCAGCGGGGCCACCGTTAGCAGAATGCTAAAGAAACCGCCCACGCCGATGCTCGGTTCTTCGACGACGATGGGCAAGGTTTTCAGCGTTTCCGCCGGCGTGCCTAAAATCTGCAAGGCTTCCACCGTGCTGATGTTCGACTCCTTGCGGGCGCTTAGTTGGTCGCCGTCAGTGGTGGTGGCGATGATCTGGTCGCCCCGCACCAGCAACTCCTCAACCTGACCGGCCTCGATGGCGCTGACCACGTTCGGCAAGGCTACGGTTTCGACGTTCTGTTCGCGGAGGTTGAAGGAATATATGTAAGTCACGATCAGCCCAACGACCAGAACACCAAATAGAATCTGCTTGATCGAAGGGGATCGCTGCTTTTCTTGTTGTGAACTGTTTTCGGATTTCACTCTGTTCTCCTTTTGTCTATGATGTGTCTATAATAAGTGCAAATATTCACTATGGATTATCCGAATTTCATATTAACCTCAGATGAACCGGCTGTTAGATTTGTGTTAATATCGTCGTCGTTCAATCAAACGGGGAGCAAAATTTTGGAAATTTGAGATACCCGATGGGTAGACTGAAATATGTGACAGCTTGTTGACGCTCTCAATTTGTCTTTTATTACCATCGACCAGCCTTCCAATCTTCCAACCTCTTCCAACCTTCCACCCGAACAAATTTTTACTTATCCCCAAAATCCGTGTAAGCTATGGATCATTCCAAAATTAGGAGGTCGCCACACCCTTCGATACGCTCTCGCTACTCAGGATGCTGTGATTTATCTGCTCGCCAAAAGGATGACTTATGTTTATTGTCGATGCCCACGAAGATTTAGCCTGGAATATATTAGCCTTTGGCCGGGACTATACCCGCTCGGCAGCCGAGACGCGGGCCAGAGAGGCCGGGACCGCGCTGGCCGCCGACATTGGGCAGGCCCTCTTTGGCTGGCCCGATTGGATCGAGGGGGATGTGGGGATCGTTTTCGCCACGCTGTACGCCAGCCGCTCTGATTGCCAACTGTGCGACTATCGCCACAGCCAGGTATACCACACCCCCGTCCAGGCCAACCGCATCTTCCGGCAGCAGCTTGAGGTGTACCATACCCTCGTCGCCGAACATCCCGACAAATTTTATCTGATTCAATCACAGGCCGATTTGGCGGCGGGTCTGGCCGCCTGGGACACATCGCCGCCGGAAAAGCGACGGGTGGGGCTGGCGCTGTTGATGGAGAGCGCCGAGGGTATCAGCCACCCGGCCGAGGTAAGCGACTGGTTCGCCGCCGGTATCCGCATCATCGGCCCGGCCTGGCAGGGGACGCGCTACACCGCCGGCTGGGGCGAACCGGGCGGCTTCACCCCGCTGGGCCGGGAACTGCTGCGCCATATGGCCGAGACCGGTATGATCCTCGACCTCAGCCACCTCAGCGATGGAGCCATCGCCGAGGCCCTGGCCGACTATCCCGGCCCGATCATCGCCTCCCACTGCAACGCCCGCGCCCTGCTGCCCGGTCGCTACGCCGCTCGCCACCTGAGCGACTCGATGATCCGCCGCCTGGCCGAAGAACGAGAGGGCGTCATCGGCATTGTGCTGTTCAAGCCCTTCGTCAAAGCCGGGGTCAAGATGGGCGACCCGCGCCACCTGGTCACGCTGGAGGATGTCGCAGCCCACATCGACCATATGGCCCAGCTTGTCGGCCACACCCGCCACATCGGTCTCGGCAGCGATATGGATGGTGGCTTCGGCCTTGAGGATGTGCCCGTCGGCATTGACAGCGTGGCCACTCTGGGGCGCATCGGCGAGGCCCTCGACCGGCGGGGCTACAGCGCCGAGGC
>CAZWZZ010001136.1:0-2296 GCA_964638395.1 uncultured Caldilineaceae bacterium | reverse complement strand
CGTGGAGCAGGCGCGGGCCTTTTTGGATCCCTCGGCCTACCAACCGGCCCCGCCCGCCGATTTGCCGGACATCGAGCGGGCGGTGGCCCGCCTGACGGCGGCTATCGACCGGCAGGAACCAATCTGCGTCTGGGGAGATTTCGACGCGGATGGGCAAACCTCGACGGCGCTGCTGGTGTCGCTGTTGGGCAGCCTGGGGGCCAACGTCACCTTTTACATCCCCAACCGGCTGACCGAATCCCACGGCATCAAACGGCCGGCGCTGGAGAAAAAGCTGGCCGAGGGGGTCAAGCTATTCCTGACCTGCGATACCGGCATCGAGGCCCACGAGGCGGTCGCGGTGGCCCAGGCCGCCGGGGCCGAGGTCATCATCACCGACCATCACGACCTGCCGCAGGAATTACCCCCGGCCCAGGCCGTCATCAACCCCAAACGGCTCCCGGCCAGCCATCCCCTGCGGGAGCTACCCGGCGTCGGCGTGGCCTACAAAGTGGCCGAAGCCCTCTACGCGGCCCACGGGCGAGCGGCGGAGAGCGAGACACTGCTCGACCTGGCGGCATTGGGCATCGTGGCCGATGTGGCCCGCCAGACCGGGGATGTGCGCTATCTGCTGCAACGGGGGCTGGTGACGCTGACCCACACCCAGCGGCTCGGCCTGCTGGCTCTGATCGACAGCGCCCGCCTCAAGATCGACCGGCTGACCGAGGAGCATATCGGCTTCTGGCTGGCCCCCCGGCTCAACGCGCTGGGGCGGCTGGGGGATGCCAACGTCGGCGTCGAGTTGCTGACCACCGACGACCCGACCCGCGCCCGGACCATCGCTATGCAACTGGAGGCCCTCAACGACCGGCGCAAGCTGCTGGTGGAGCGGGTGGTGGTCGAGGCTCTGAGCCAGATTGAGGATACGCCCCGCCTGGCCGAATACAACGCCATCGTCCTGGCGGCCAAGTCCTGGCATCCCGGCGTCATCGGCATCGCTGCCAGCCGCCTGGTGGAGCAGTATGGCAAACCGGCCATTTTGATCGCCCTCCGGCCCGACGGCATCGGACGCGGCTCGGCCCGCTCCATCCCCGGCTGTGATATTCACCAGGCCATAAAAACGCAGGCCGATCTGCTGCTGACCTTTGGCGGCCATCCGCTGGCGGCGGGGCTGTCGCTGTCGCCGGACAACCTGCTGCCGTTTCGGCAGGGCTTGTCGGCAGCCCTGGCCGATTGTCACACCGGGGCCGCCACCGGCTTGATTATCGACGCCCAGGTGGAACTGCCGCAGGTCACGCCCGATTTGCTGGCCACGATTCAACGGCTGGCCCCTTTCGGCGCGGGCAATCCGCCGGTGACGCTGGCCTGTCGGGGGCTGCATATTTTGGAGGAGAGTCTCTTCGGCCGCACCAAAGCCCACAAGCGGGTCGTCGTCGAGGATGAGGCCGGACATCTGCAAGAGATCATCTGGTGGGGCGGGGCCGGGGAGCGGTCGCCGCAGGGCCGTTTCGACCTGGCCTTCACCCTCAGTCCGGATGAGTTCAAGGGGGGCGTCCAACTGATCTGGCGCGAGGCGAATGAGTGGGAGCCGCCGGTCATCAGCTCGCCGACCGACTTCATCGACTGGCGACAGAAGCCCGACAGCCAGGCCAGCCTGGCCGCGCTTGACCCGGCCCCCCTGGTCTGGGCCGAGGGCCACGCGCCCGCCACCCTGCCCAGCCACTCCCGGCTCGATCTCCACCCGGCTGAAACGCTGGCCCTGTGGAGCGCCCCGCCGGGACCGGCTGTCTTCCAGCAACTCCTGCACACGGTCAAGCCCCAAACGGTCTATCTGATCGGCCAGCCTTCCCCGCTGGATAAGTTTCCGGCCTTTATGCAGCAGATGATGGGCCTGATTAAGTATGCCCTGACCCACAAAGAAGGCGAAATCACGCTGGAACGCCTGGCCGCCGCAACCGGCCAGCGCCGGGAGACGGCCCGCCTGGGCATCGACTGGCTGGTGGCGCAGGGCAAGCTGACGATTTATGTGGAGGAGGATGGGGTGCTGGTGTTGCGCCCCGCCCGCCAGCCCCCCGCCGAGAACGGGGCCACCGTCGAGGCCATCCTCAAGAACCACCTGGCCGAGACGGCGGCCTATCGCCACTTTTTCAAGCAGGCCAGCCTGGCCGCTTTGAAGGCCTCGGTTGAGATTTAAGGCCGTAGAGCCAGACCCTAAAGGTTTTGTCCATAAAGGTTGTTTGAAAGCAGGTTCGTCACTGTAAGCAGATCATTTTGTGCCTGATCTATGGAAACCTTTAGGGTCTTGTGCCCCATATTG
>CAZWZZ010001135.1:0-2300 GCA_964638395.1 uncultured Caldilineaceae bacterium | reverse complement strand
ATCTTTACTCGCGCTATTTGCTGCCGATTATCGTTCCTGTCAGTGTCATGATCGCCTGGGGCATTGATGATCTATTGGGCTTGAGCGTCGGCTGGATCACAAGTGTCAGGCAACGACTCGACTTTTCCTCTCCCACCTATTTCATCGCCCAAATAACGCTCCTGCTGCTTTTCTGCATCCCGGCGGCAACTTTCAGCTATCTCATCCTCATTCGTCCCAATCAGGCCCCTTTTCCCGCCGATGACAAGACAAGTTACATCATCCGGGCACAATTGCCGTCCGGCTATCGAGAGATTGCCGACCGGATGGAAAGTTTGGCCGTCCAACACGGCCGGCTCAACTTTTTACGTAATGCCCTGCCCACCCCCTTGGAGGTCATTCTGACTGTCTATCTATCCGAAGCAGTCACGGAGCGAATGTCGTTGCTTGATATTCAGGATTTCAGTCAAACTACGCCCCAGGCTCTCAACAAGTTTGCCGCTCAGGCCCCGACCCTGACGATTGAAAAAGAGCTAATTACCGCCGGTAGCGCAACACCGGCTTTGACTTACGCCCAACTGTGGCCCCTGTCCATTCTCTCTAGCTCCGACCAAACCTCCGCGATGGCCGTTTACCAATGGCTGACCCCGCCCGATTTTGCCTTGCGCTGGCTCCAACAGGGGGGTGATACCGATCCGGTCATTGTGTGGGACGGACGGGAGACGGTCATCACCACGGCGGCAGGCACTCTCACCGCCTGGCCCCCTCTGGAGACAACGACCCCTGAAGCCATCCAGACTTCTCTGACGGCCGAGAATGTTGAATACATTCTGGCTACGCCGGCCCTCATCGGCCAACAGCCGGGACTTTTCGCCCCCTTTATCACCACCACCACCGATGGGGCAACGCTGCAAATCAACCGCCTGCCCCCGGAGTGGCGACTGGCTTTTGCCTACCCGAATCTCAACTGCCAATGGTGCATTTTTCAACTCAAAGCCCCCGGTCAGCCAACGCGGATCAATTTTGCCGATAAGATCGAATTGGTCGGTTACGACCTATCGGCGACCCACCCGATGGGGGATGAATCGCTTTATGTGACTCTCTACTGGGATGTGATCGACACCCCATCCACCGCCTACGTTGTATTTGTCCATTTGGTGGATGCTCAAGGCAATTTGGTGGCTCAGGTTGATGAGCCACCGCTGTACGGAGTCTGGCCAACGACCGAGTGGCGGGCCGGTGACAAATTGGCAGATCGGCACGCTCTGCCACTGCCCGATTTGGAAGCCGGTCAGTATGAGGTATGGGTGGGCTTGTACGAGCCGCAAACTTTGGAGCGCCTGTCCGTTACCGCAACCGAGAGTCCCGTGATGGGTAACGCCGTTTTGTTGAGGCCGTTATCCGTTCGGTAACGACCTCAATAGCCCGTGTTGTCACCCGTAATCTGATCACCCCGCCGGGCCAACCAGCCCAACACCCCCAACGTCAACACGCCCATGACCGCCAGGGCCAGCAGCTTCACCAGTCGATCCTCAATCAACAAAGCCAGCAGGCCAAACGTGGCACAAAAGCTGTAATACAGCCCCACAATCTGCCGCTGGCTGAGGCCGATGTCCAGCAGGCGGTGGTGGAGATGATCCCGCCCGGCGGCCATCGGATTGCCCCGCAGCCGCCAGCGGTGGATGACCAGCCAGGCCACGTCGATGATGGGGATGCCCAACACGAGGAGGGCCGTGGCCAATTTGGCCGGGGCTAGGATGGAGAGGGAGGCCAGGGCGTAACCCAGAAACATCGAGCCGCCGCTGCCCATAAAAATGCGGGCCGGATGAAAGTTGAACGGCAGAAACCCCAGACAGGCCGCCGCCAGAGCCAGAGGAAAGAGAGCCACTGTCGTCTGCCCCAATGTGTAAGCGTGGACGGCAAACAGCAGGCTGGCAATGGTACACACCCCCGCCGCCAGCCCGTCCAGCCCATCCAGCCAGTTGACCGTGTTCATCATGCCCATCACCCAGAAGATGGTCAGGGGGTAGGTGATGAAAAAAGGAAATTTTTCGACATAGCCGACAATGGGTAAGGTCGCCCGTTCGATGATTATGTCGAAAAAAATGGCGATTAACGCCACCACAAATTGCGTTCCGAACTGTTGCCACGGCGATAATTCTTGCCGGTCATCCCACAGTCCAAAGAGAAAAATAACCAGGCTGCCCAACAAGACACCAGTTATAAGTTTCCGCTCCTCAACGTTGAGAGGAGGTCCAAAGCCGAACGCAGCGGCGACAAAAATCAGCAGGCCCGCCGTCATAAACCCGGCGAACAGGGCC
>CAZWZZ010001134.1:0-2303 GCA_964638395.1 uncultured Caldilineaceae bacterium | reverse complement strand
TGACGAAGCTGCTTTCAAACAACCTTTATGGACAAAACCTTTAGGGTCTGGCTCTTGTTTCCAAGACTTAGGCGGACGGCAGCGGCATCCATACCCGAATCGTTGTGCCCTGACCGGGCCGGCTGTTGATCGCTAGGCAGCCGCCGACCCGCTCGGCCCGCTCCCGCATCGACCGGAGGCCCAGATGGCCGGGGAATGTTTGCTCGGCATCAAAGCCCAGCCCATCATCCTTGATTTCCATAACCAGTTCATCCGTCTGGATCAACGACAGCGTCACCTGACCGGCTTTAGCGTGTTTGACGATGTTGTGGGTCGCTTCCTGGGCAATCCGGTAGAGAGTCTCTTTGATGGTCAGGGGGACCGTCGGCTCCTGGTCGAGGTGGGTGATGACCGTCAGCTTGTGGCGGGCTTCGAGGGCCTCGCCCCGCTTGGTCAGGGCGGCGACCAGCCCCTCGGCCTCCAAAATCTCAGGCCGCAGCTCGAAAATCAGGGCACGCATCTCGCTCAGGCCCGCCTCGGCCAGGTTCATAATATAATCGAGCGGCTCGGCCAACTGGCCGGGGTCCTGGTCCAGGAGCAGCCGGGCAGTGCGCGTGCCCAGGGCGATGCCGTAGAGGGCTTGGGAGACGGAGTCGTGCAGCTCGCGGGCCAGATGCCGCCGCTCCTCCAGCGAGGCCAACGCCTGGGCCTGCTCATACAGCCGGGCATTTTCGATGGCAATGGCCACCTGGTTGGCAAAGGCTAGGGCCAAATCGGCGTGGCGGGGGGTGTAGTAGCCCCGCCGGGTGTGCCCAAACGCCAGCATGCCCAACGCCTGTCCCTTCAACATCAGCGGCACGCCCAGCCAGGAAATGATGGCCGGTCGCCTGGACCCCGACGCGGCCTGCCAGCCCTGCGCGGCGGGCGTCTCGGTCCGCACATCGGGGATAATGAGCGGCTGTTGGCTGCGGATGACCTGGGCGTGGGTGGGGTAATCGGCCAGGGGCCGGCGTGGGGGCAGCGAGGGCGTCTCGGTGGGGGACACCTCGATAAGCAACGTCAGATACCCATCATCCCCCAGATGAAACACCCCGGCACCGGTGTAATCAACCACGGGCCGAATTTGCTCCAGAATGTGGTGCAGCAGCGGCTCCAACGCCTCGGTCACGGTCAAATTGCGGGCCAGCCCCAGCAGCGTCTCCAATTCGTGGGTTCGCTTGGCCACCCGCTGCTCTAACAGGTGGCGGGCTTCGACCTGCTCGGTCACATCCCGCAGCGCGACCAGGAGATGGGTTTGGCCGCCATACAGAATGGTCGTCCCCAGCGCCTCGACGTACAGGGTACTGCCGTCCGCCCGTTGGGTCTGCCCCTGCCAGCGATGTTGCCCCTCGCGGCGGATGATGTCGATGTAGGTCCGGTAGGTGGCCGGGTCGGTGGTGACGATGTGGGGCTGGCCGATGAGTGCCTCGCGGGGCAGGTCGTGCAGGCGGCAATAGGCCGGGTTGGCATCGACAATGGCCAGGCTGTCCATCTCCCGAATGGCCAGCGCCTCGCGGGTGGTCTCGAAGACGCTGCGGTACTGTTCCAGCCGTTCGTTGAGGGCCTCGGCCTGGCTCTGGACCGTCTGGGTCAGGCGGGTCTGGCGGCTGGTGATGAAATAGGTCAGCAGCGTCAACAGGCCGACGATGACCAGCCCGCCGAATTGAAAGACCCAGATAGAACGATCCACCACCTCCTGCTGCCCCCGGGCCTCGGCCAGCAGCACGGCGTGATACCAATCATCAGCCACCCACCAAAAAATCAGGAGAATGACCAGGGCCGCGAGGGCCGTCAGCAGCCCCCGGCGGTGGAAATCGGCAATCTTCATCACTTTATCTGACCCTATCTCACTTCACCGTGACCAGCCCGATACGCACGGCGTGCAGGGCGGCCTGGGTCCGGCTGAGAACGCCCAACTTGCTAAGGACGTTGCTGACGTGGGTTTTGACCGTCTTCTCCCCAATGCCCAACTCGCGGGCAATCTCTTTGTTGGACAAGCCCTGGCCGATGAGCCGCAGGACGTCGGTCTCCCGCTCGGTCAGCGTCTCCGGGCTATCCGGCGCTTTGACCTCCCGCATCAGCCGGGCGGCGGCCTGGGGGGAGAGCTGCACCTGCCCGGCGGCCGCGGCCTTGATCGAGCGGCACAGTTGGTCGGCCTCGGTATCCTTGAGCAGATAGCCCATCGCCCCGGCTTTGATGGCCCCCACCACCGACATATCCTCCAAGACGCTGGTCAGGGCGATAACCTCGATGTCCGGCCACGTTTCGTGCAGATGGGTGATGGC
>CAZWZZ010001133.1:0-2303 GCA_964638395.1 uncultured Caldilineaceae bacterium | reverse complement strand
CAATTTTTAAGGAAAGATAGGACTTAGGTGATAGATTAACCCCTTGCCAAAACAGCCCCCCATCCCCGACAATAATAGTGTTAAACCTGGCTTGATTTTCGGAAAGGGAGCTTGAGACCTGTTATGTCCGACAATATCGACTACTACGACAAGATTGCCCCCCTGTATGACACGATGTATGGCGAACCAACCGGCTTCGACCGGATGGCCCAGGCTGAATGGGTCGATGAGTGGCGGGAGAAGTGTGGGCTACCCAAAAGCGTGCTGGATGTAGCCTGCGGCACGGGGCAACACCTGGCCTGTTTTGAGGCGCTGGGCTACCGCTGCGCCGGTATCGACGCCAGCCGGGCCATGTTACACATCGCCCGCGCCGGCTTGAACGGAACCGCTCTGGCGCAAGGCCAGTTCCACACCTTTCGCCACCATAGCCAGGTTCCGCTCATCACCTGCTTCTTCAACTCGTTGACGTATACCCTGACCCGCGACGACCTGCGGCGAGCCTTTGAAAACATCCATTACCATTTGAGCTATAACGGACTTTTTATCTTTGATCTGTTCTGCGCTGCCGCGCCGACACCGGTCTTTAGCGTCAAAACATTCGAGGCCAACGACCTCAAATTCTCTCGCACCCTGGTCGGTCAACCCACGGCAGCCGGTTTTCTGTCTACGATGTATTATGTGATTTTTGATGGCCTCACCACTCGCGTGATCGAAGGGACAACGCTCCGGGGCATCTTCTCGGAGGCAGATATCCGGCAAACCCTGGCCGAGTGTGACTTCACCATTCTCCACACCCGGAGCGGCCCCACGACCGGAACACTGGTCTTCGTAGCCCAAAAATAACCCTGTTTGTCCGCCTTTCTTAAAGAAATCTCCCCGTTTTTTGGCTAAAAATAACTATCGTCAGACACGCAGAGCGTTGCTATAATAGAGACGAGGGTTGACTCCAACCCTTGACTTTATGTCATGACTTCGATCATTAAAATGACGACATCATTTTCGGCAAGGACACGCCGTGTGCGAATTAGCGACCGCTCTTAAAGCTACATCGACCTCTTCTTCGACCTCAGCCTGGGCCAGTGTCACCGACTTTCCCTGGCAGAGAACGCTTCACGCTGCCGAACGGTTACGTATTCCAGCCAATAATCTGGCCAAGCTGTTCGATGCCGCCCCTGTCGTCTGTTTCTCAAAAAAATTTTTTCTACACAAAAAAAATCATTCCGGCGTAGCCCAGCCACCCCCCAGATTGGTCTGGAGCGTGGTCACGATCCATCTCTTGAGATTGACGCAGATCGCAGAACAATTTGCTAAATTGTTCCTGATTTGGGGCGTCATCACGGCGCAAATTAGCAATTTGCCCTACAAAATCGGATATTCAGGTCAGGCTGGCGCTTTGGCTGCTACGCCCGGAACGGAGATGTATTATGTCAACAGCTAAGGTATTACTGGTTGATGACCACGCCGTAGTTCGCCAGGGCATTCGGGCGCTCCTCAGCCGCGAGCCGGATATCGACGTCGTGGGCGAGGCCGAAAATGGTCGCCAGGCCCTCGACCGCATTGCCGAACTGGCCCCCAACGTTATTTTGATGGATATTTCGATGCCCGGTCTGAACGGTATCGACGCCACCCGCCAGATGCAAGAGCGATACCCCACCGTCAAAGTGATCGTCCTGTCGATGCACTCCGGCGAGGAGTACGTCTTTCAGGTGTTGCGGGCCGGGGCCAGCGGCTATGTCCTCAAACAATCCGACTCAATAGAAGTGCTGACCGCGATTCGAGCCGTGCTGGCCGGCGGTTCATTTTTAAGCCCCCCCATTTCCCGCACGCTGATCGATGATTACATCCGCCGGGCCGATGTCCGGGAACAACGAGACGTTGAGGATGATCCCCTGACCCCCCGCGAGCGAGAAGTCTTGCAACTGCTGGCCGAAGGCTTGCCCAACCGCCGTATCGCCAAACGGTTGAGCATCAGCGTCAAAACCGTCGAGTCCCACCGGAGCAATATGATGCACAAATTGGGGGTTCGGGGGAAGACCGACCTGGTTAAATATGCCCTGCGCCGGGGGTGGGCCACGTTACAAGAATAAACAAGTTCCAAGCAAATAATTAGTCAAACGTCCGTAAAGCGTAAAACGAAAAACGTAACGTCCTTGCCCCAGGAGTAGGCTTTACGTTTCGCGTTCTACGTTTTAAGAGGCTCAATTTGGCTAATTTAATCTTGGAACTGCCTAAGTAGTACGCACTGCACATAACCGTGGACAAGCCAAAAAGCCGCTTTTTTAGCTCTAGCCAAGTCCGTGACT
>CAZWZZ010001132.1:1057-2304 GCA_964638395.1 uncultured Caldilineaceae bacterium | reverse complement strand
AACAACTGACCTACTACCGCTGTCCGCCGATGAAGCGGTAATTGTTGAAATCATCCGGGTCGAAACCGCCGCCGTGAGCGCCGCCGTTCGTACCCCGCCGGGCGATGGCCCGCTTGGCCCGGGCAATGTCCGATTCATGTTTGAGCAGGACGCTCATCGTATTTTCGACCATCTCTTCATCTAACTGTTCGGCGTTCAGCTTGACCAGCGCCCTGGCCCAATCCAGCGTTTCGCTGATCGAGGGGGATTTCTTCAAATCCAGTTGCCGCAGTTGATGCACCAATTCGACAGCTTGCTCGGCCAGTTCGGGGGCCAAATCGGGCACTTTCAGGCGGACGACGTTCAGTTCCGCCTCGACGGTCGGGTAATCCATAAAGATGTAGAGACAGCGCCGCTTGAGGGCCTCGCTCAATTCGCGGGTGTTGTTGCTGGTCAGCAGCACCATCGGCTGGTGTTGGGCCACAATCGTGCCCAGTTCGGGGATGCTGACCTGGAAATCGCTCAACACCTCCAGCAGAAAGGCTTCAAATTCGACATCGGCCCGGTCGATTTCATCGATGAGGAGGACGACCGGCTCAGCGGAGGTCAGGGCGCGGAGCAGGGGGCGAGGAAGGAGGAACCGCTCGGAGAAGAAAATCTCATCTTCGGCGGCGATGCGGTCGGCGGCCTCCCGCAGCGAACCGGCACTGCCGACCACGTCGTGCAGCTTATCCCGCAACAGTTGGGTGTAGAGCATCTGTTTGGCATACTCCCACTCATAGAGGGCCTTCGTCTCATCCAGCCCTTCGTAACATTGCAGCCGGATCAGCGGACGCCCGGTGGCGGCGGCCCAGGCTTTGCTCAACTCCGTCTTGCCGACGCCGGCCGGCCCTTCGGTCAGCACCGGCTTGCCCAGTTGCTCGGCCAGAAAAACGACCGTCGCAATTTCGTCGGAGGCAATATACTGCTGGGCCGATAAATCCTGCTTGATTTTTTCAGTCGCTTCAGACATTAATTTGCTCCTGTAGTCTACAATACAATAGGTGGGACTCAATACAGCGGGGAAATTGGTCGTTAAATGTTTGGAGATCAGGCCGGTTACGTCCGGTCGTTACCCCATCTCAAAATTTAGCTTATCTCGCTTATCTCGCTTGTCTCCAAGGGCTGGCGGTATTATGGCTTTCATTACCAAGATTGTCAAGCGGTTTTTTTATATCATTCATCACCCGCTTGTGAAAGCGGCCTAACTTTGCTACAATTGGCCCCAT
>CAZWZZ010001132.1:0-1047 GCA_964638395.1 uncultured Caldilineaceae bacterium | reverse complement strand
CTTCAGACATTCAATTTGCTCCTGTAGTCTACAATAGGTGGAACACAATATAGCGGGGAAGTTTGGTCGTTAAATGTTTGGAGATCAGGCCGGTTACGTCCGATCTGTACCATCCTCAAAATTCAGCTTGTCTCCACGGGCTGTGCGGTATTATGGCTTTCATTACCAAGATTGTCAAACGGTCAAGTTTTCACATCATTCATCACCCGCTTGTGAAAGCGGCCTAACTTTGCTACAATTGGCCCCATTCTATTTCCTTTCAGTTCGGAAAGGGTAAACATCGTGACTCAGACCAATATTTTGTATAAAGAGTGTCCCTTGTGTACTCAAAGCGAGGTGGCCTGGGATGATACCGCCTCCCGCTATCGTTGTCCCCATTGTGGCCTCAGCCTGAGAGACGCTTCTTTTATGAAACTGTTCAACAAAGGGCGTTATAAAATAGACAGCTTGGGGCAGGGGCAGTACAGCCTGGCCGACCAGAGCTTGCTCCAAACGGCGCTGACCCCCGACCGGCTCAAAGTGGTCCTGGGGAACCTCTATACCGACGAGGTGCTGGCCCGCATCACCACCGGTGACATCGAGCGACTGCGCCCGGTGCGGACGGTGCTGGCCCAGATCATTCTGGAACAACTGCGGGAGGAATGTTTCATCCATGTTACCGAGTTGCGGCGGGGGCACGGTCAACCTCTGCCGGATGAAGCGAACTATCTGCCCGCCGAGCCGGTTCCGCGCCAGGGGATGGTCTGGCAGGATGAGGGCAATCTGTTCTGTACCACCCACCGGCTCGTCCTGCCCAGCGACCAGTTCACTTTTATCCGGTTGGGTCGAAAACTGACTGCTGTCAAAGCCTTCACCGACGGCCTCGCCGTGCAGCGTAAGGGCGAGGATTTTGCTACTTACTTCGTCGGTTGCTATCCCCACGAAGCGGCGTTAGTGACGGCCTATGTTCTGGCCAAAGTGCCCAAATTGCGAGAGTTGCAGCCGGCCGCTGTCGAGCCATAATTTCAACCCCGCCCCAGCCCGCCCCGATTCGGGGCGGGAGATAAT
>CAZWZZ010001131.1:0-2304 GCA_964638395.1 uncultured Caldilineaceae bacterium | reverse complement strand
GCAGGAATCTAACACTCCTCTAACACAATTCCAACACCGAGACGCTATTCTAAGAACGTAAAATTCTACGTTTTACGCTTTACGAATATCTGAATCATTATTTTCTCGGTGATGCCCGAACATCACCGTTTATCATAAAAAGGACATTATCATGTATCGTTATCCCAAAGATTTTTTTAGACCACCCATGACAACTGTACACCCCCGTCGTCGGGTATCGGCTCGACCCGCGCCCGAAGAAAGAAGGACGGTCGACCGGCAACCTGCTTCTCCGTCCCCCCGACCGGCACGAACGACACCGCCGACCAACGGCCAACGGCCGGCACGGGTCGAGGATATTTTCGAGCAACCGGCGGCACCTGTTGAAGAAGCGCCGGAACAGCCGCCGGTCGAGCCGCCAACTCCGCCCGCCGATGGCGTGGATTGGAAACGTCGGGCGTTGGAGCTGCAAGCCGAGATGGATAACTTCCGCAAACGGCAGCAGCGCCGGGCCGAAGAGTCCATCGCTCAGGGAAAAGAGCGGCTACTGGCCCGTTTCCTGGCCGTGGCCGACAATCTGGAGCGGGCGCTGGCCCACGCCGATGACCCGGCGGCCACTCTGCATCAGGGCGTCGAATTGACCCACCGTGAATTGATGCGTATCTTGGATGCCGAGAACGTGAGCCGCATGGAAACCATTGGCCAACCATTCGACCCGACCTTGCACGAGGCCCTGGCCGCCCTGCCCACCGAGGCCGAGCCGGAGACCATCATCGAAGAGGTCGAGGCCGGGTATACGCTGGGCGACAAATTGCTGCGCCCGGCCAAAGTCGTCGTGGCGGCTGAGTAAGGAGGTTTGTGATGGAATATAAGGATTATTATCAAATATTAGGTGTTGATAAGAAGGCCAGTGATAAAGAAATCAAGGCCGCTTTCCGCAAGTTGGCCCGCAAGCATCACCCCGACGTCAACCCGGATGACCCGCAAGCCGAAAACCGGTTCAAGGACATCAACGAAGCCTACGAAGTCTTGAGCGATCCCGAAAAACGGTCCAAATATGACCAACTGGGTGCGGATTGGAAACGCTGGCAGCAAACCGGCGGCGGTCCCGGCGATTTCAACTGGAACCAATGGACCACCGGGCCGGGTGGCCAGCGCGTTCACGTCCAATATGGCACGCCCGAAGATTTGGAAGATTTGTTCGGCGGGGGCAGCCCCTTCTCCGATTTTTTCACCAGCATCTTTGGCGGTATGGGCGGTGGCCGGCCCCAGCGGGGCGGTTTCGAGTACCAGCCCCGACCCCAACGTGGCCAGGATTTTGAACACGAGGTCGAAATCAGCCTCTACGAAGCCTACCACGGCACAACCCGCCTGTTGAACAAGGATGGCCGGCGGCTGGAGGTCAAAATTCCGGCGGGGGCCAAAACCGGCACCAAAGTCCGTATGCGGGGCGAAGGGGGCGGTGGGGCCGCCGGCGGCCAGGCTGGTGACCTCTATCTGCTGGTCACAGTAGCCGATGATCCCAACTTCGAACGGCGCGGCGACGACCTGTACACGACCACACCGGTTGATCTCTACACCGCCGTTCTCGGCGGCGAGGCCCGTGTGCGGACCCTGTCCGGCGACCTCAAGCTAAAAATTCCGGCCGGCTCCCAAAACAGGCAGAGCTTCCGCCTGCGGGGGAAGGGTATGCCCAAGCTGAACAAAAAAGGGCAACAGGGAGACCTGTACGCCAAACTGGACGTGCAGTTGCCGACCGAATTGACACCTCAACAGCGCGAACATTTCGAGGCGCTGCGGCAGTTGAGTTAAGGAGGCGAAACGATGACGAAATTAGCCAAAGAATTAGTGACCCTGGCCCGTCAAATGGAGGTGTCGGTGGAGGTCGTGGAGCATTGCTACGAAGCCAATCTGGTTCAGCATCCTACGAGCGAGACCGACCTGGCCGAACTGCGCCGCGCCCGCCGTCTGCAACTGTTGGAGGTCAACCCGCCCGGTATCGAGATCATTCTGCGGATGCGCCGCCGGATGATCGAGATGCAGCGGGAGATGGCCGCGCTGACAGAGGAAATGGAAGCCGCGCACGCTCGCTTCGAGCGTGAGTTGCGCGAGTTGCAGCGGCGGTTGGCGCGGGATGGGTGAGGAGGAGATCACGACCATTACCAGATACGATAAAGGCGGCATGGTAGGTTGACACTTTGTCTCCAGTTGCGTTGGGAAACGTTGCTCCGTAAAACATAAAACGTGAAGCGTAAGAGGGTGCCGTCCCAGAATTTAGGCGAATTTTCAAGTCCAGCATCCTGAGTAGCCCTGAGTCTTTTCCAG
>CAZWZZ010001130.1:0-2305 GCA_964638395.1 uncultured Caldilineaceae bacterium | reverse complement strand
TCGTAAAACGTAACCACTGTCGGCTCAATGCCCCCCTTACGCCTCACGATTTACGTTTAACGGGACGACGTTGCTCAACGCGACGGGCAAAATAGCGCCAACCGATGCTAAAACCATCCGAATAGTGTTAGTCTCAAAGGAGAGATTCACCATGAGCGAACAGCAAGCAGTATTGCCTGAAACCGACACAGCGGCTGAGGGCCAACCGGCGGCCTCGGTCCAACTGGCCCGCCATCTGGGGGTCTTCGATGCTACGATGATTGGTGTGGGGGCTATGATTGGGGCCGGGATTTTCGTCTTGACCGGCATCGCCTCCGGGCAGGCGGGACCGGCGGCGGTCATCGCCTTCGCCCTCAACGGGGTGGTGACGCTGTTTACCGCCCTGAGCTACGCCGAACTGTCCAGCGCCATCCCCGAAGCGGGTGGGGGGTATTCGTTTGTCAAGAAAGTGATGCCCAATGCGGCGGCCTTTGCCGCCGGCTGGATGCTCTGGTTTGCCTACATCGTGGCCTGTAGCCTCTATGCCCGCGCCTTTGGCAGCTTTTTCCTGGAATTTTTTGAGCAGCAGGTCCCAGCCGTGACCCACACCCTGGTCGGTCTGTTCGGGACGGAGATTTCCGTGGCACTCCTGACTATCGGTATTGGCCTGTTGTTTGTGGCTATCAACATCATCGGCACCCACGCCAGCGGTCAGGCCGAAAATGTCATCACCCTGGCCAAGCTGGTCGTCCTCGGTATCTTCATCTATTTTGGCTTCGTGCAGGTGTGGCGTGCCCCGGACATCGCCCTGGCAAATTTCAACCCGCTCTTCCCCAACGGCGTGACCGGCGTCCTGTCAGCGATGGCCCTGACCTTTATCGCCTTCGAGGGGTACGACTTGATCGCCACGGTCAGCGAGGAGGTGAAGGACCCGCAGCGGACCATCCCCAAAGCCATCCTCTACTCGCTGGCTATTACGATGCTCGTCTATTTGTCGGTCGTCTTTGTCAGCCTGGCCGCCGTGCCCGTCACCGAGGGGCTGGTCTCGTGGGAACTGTTGGGCAAATATGGCGAGACCGGCATCATCCGGGCGGCGGAGGGCTTTATGCCCGCTTTCGGCGTTTTCCTGATTTTGGTCGGTGGTCTCTTTGCCACCTTGAGCGCCCTCAACGCCACCATCTTGGCTTCCTCCCGCGTGGCCTTTTCGATGGGCCGGGATTGGATGTTGCCCTACACCCTGAGCCAGATTCATCCGGTTCGCAAAACGCCGGTCATGGCCATCACCCTGACCGGCTTTATTTTTCTGGCCGCCGCCGTTTTCCTGCCGATTAAAACGTTAGGTAATGCCAGCAGTTTGCTCTTTTTGCTCACCTTTTCGCTGGTCAACATCGCCCTGATGATGTATCGCCAGCGGAGCAGCGATCTGCCCCCCTTTACCGTGCCCCTCTATCCCCTGACTCCGTTACTGGGTATCGGCACCTGTTTGGGCCTGGCCATCTACCAGTTGTACAACGAGCCGCTGGCCTGGGGCCTGGCTGTGGCCTGGATCATCGTCGGATTGATAGTTTATCTGCTGGCCTTTTCTCGGCGGGCAGCCATCGCCGATGTGCCCCGCGTCATTGAGTCGCCGGAACTATTGGCCCTGAAAAAGAGCAAAGATTATAAAATTTTGGTGCCGCTGGCTAATCCGGAGCGTATTGAGCCGTTGGTGGCCACAGCCGGCAAAGTGGGGCGGGCCAGCCAGGGCGAGGTTTTGGCCCTGACTGTGGTCAGTCTACCCAATATCACCGCCTATTCCAACCCCGACTCCGTGCAGACCGAGTCCCAATTGATCCTGAACAAAGCCCAACAGGTAGCCCTGTCCCAGAACATTCCCTTTTCGGTACTGTTGAAAATAGGTCGTTCGGCTGCCGCCGAAATCGTGCAGGTCGCCCAGGAGAGCCATAGCGACCTGATTTTACTCGGCTACAATAAAGAGGAAGACCCGCTGGAAAACAGCGTCATCCATCACGTCATCACCCACCAACCCTGCGATGTGGCTATTTTGAAAAGTGATAAAGGGTACGCCGAAACGTTCGATAAAATTTTGATTCCCGTCGGCGGTAAGGATATCAACCGCAACTTGAAAGTCCGGCTGGTTCATAGCCTCTACCGGGATACCGGCTGCCAGGTGACCTTGATGACCGTGGTCTCCCCGGAGCGCGGTAGCCGTAGCCAGGCCAACGCGGCCCTGCAAGCGGCGGCCCAGATTTATCAAATTCCCAATGTCAGTATGGTCATCGAAGAGAGTGAGCAGGTGGCTAAGGCCATCATCACCCAGGCCGCC
>CAZWZZ010001129.1:0-2306 GCA_964638395.1 uncultured Caldilineaceae bacterium | reverse complement strand
TTCATTGTTCATTATTTCATTGTTCATTATTTCATTGTTCATTATTTCATTGTTCATTGTTCATTGCCAGGTGTATTTTCATGAAACTTTCCGGCGTAACCATCAGTTCCAACAGTACCCTCACCGAGCGGCGGGTCTTGCCGGTGCGGGGTGAGGTGTTGGCCCAGCGGGGCCAAACCGTCGAGGCCCTGACCGTGGTGGCCCGGGCCGATGTGCCCCACGGCTACCACGTCATCGACGTAGCCCGGCAGTTGGGGCAGCCTGATGTTGATATGGCCGAGGTCATGCAGAAAGAGGAGGGAACGGAGGTCGAGGCCAACGAGGTCATCGCCCTGCTGAAAGGGCGGCTGGCCTTTTTGCAGCGCACGGTGCGAGCGCCGCTGGCCGGGCACATCGCCAAGATTGGGCCGGGTTGGGTGCTGTTGGAGACGGAACGCAGCGTGACCGAGCTGAAAGCCTTCGTCAACGGCGTGGTGACCGGCATTGTTCCCCACCGGGGCGTGGTCATCGAAGCCCACGGCGCGGTTATTCAGGCCGCCTGCGGCTTTGGCGGCGAGGTGTATGGCCGCCTTAACCGGCTGGTTGATTCCCCATTCAATTACCCTGAAGCGGAGGCCCTCAACAGCAGTCTGGCCGATGAGATCATTGTGGCCGGACGGTCGCTCGATGAGGAATTTTTGCGCCGGGCCGAAGAGGTCGGCGTGCGGGGCTTGATCGTCGGGAGCCTTGATGCCGACCTGCTGGAGTTGGAGCCTCGACCCCCGGTGTGTGTGGTGGCCACCGAAGGCTTCGGCGACGTGCCGATGTCTCCCTACACCTTCGGCCATCTGACCGCCCTCAACGGTCGCTCCGTCTCGATGCGGGGCCAGACCCCCTCGCTGGCTACGCCCGGTCAGGAGGCCGAAGCCGCTCCCCCGCTTATTCTGTCAACCAGCACCCGGGGCGGTGGGGCCGAGCAGGGCACGCCCGCCCCCGCGACCGAGGTCGGCAGCCGCGTCCGCGTGGTGCGGGGCCGCTACCTGGGCGTGATTGGCGATATCGACTCCATCCCCGATGAGCCGCAGACCACCGACATCGGCCTGCGCGTCCCCGGTGCTTACGTTACCCTCGACGGCGGCGCCCATTTTATCCCCTGGGCCAATTTGGTGCAGGTGAATTGAGAATTGTTTGGCATCTCCGGGAAAATAGTAATCCGTAGAGCGCAGCATCTTGAGTAGACCGAGGGACGAGGTCGTATCGAAAGGTGCTGCGCTCTACTGACAAAAACCGTAAACCGTAAAACGAAAAACGTAACGTCTTCCCCTCGGTCCGGCAGTCTCCGGTGGACCGGAGCCGGGACGCACCGGCGTCCCCACCCGTGGCACGGGGCTTACACCAGGGCTTTTTTTCATTAACGGAAAAGGGACAGTTCAGAATAAGTTGACACTTTTTTACCCGCCAGGTTGAGCAACGTCACCCTCATACGGCTCCCCCGCTGCATACCGCCCCCCGTTCGTCTGCCTGGCCCAGGCGAGCAGTCGAGCCACCAGCCCCCGCTGGCGAGCGTAGCCGACCAGCCGCCGCAGAATATCCGGTTTGCGGTCACTTTCCTTGAGTTCATCGTAGACCGGCTGGAAATCGGTTTCGTACAGGCAAAAATCCCGCAGATCATCCTCGGAGAAGACATCGTTGAGGAGTGCTCGCACTTTGTGCAGGTCGTAGCTGCCGTCCCCGCTGCCGGGGGAGCCACCGGGCGGAGGTGGCGACGGTGGCGGCGAACCGCCGTGAAAATGGAGGCCGCCCTGGATGACGGTATTATCGCCGATGACGCCGACCTGCCCGCCCGCCGCGTCGAGGTTGTATTTGCCTGCCCCGGATGACGGCGCGGGCCGACCACCCGCCTCCGAACCGCCTGTACCCCCTTCGAGCCGCTGCCGCTCCGCCAGGAGTTTTTTCAATTCCGCCTCGATGTCTTCAATTTCGATCTCAAGTCTCGGATCGGCGGATAGGCCATAAGTCGCCTTTTGCTCTCGCAGCTTGTGCAGCCGCCGTTTGTGGGCCGCGATTTCTTTGTTGATCGCTTCGATGTCGGTCATGGTTGTTTCTCCCCAAATTTTATTGTGGGTTGATATTGGTTAGAGCGAGACATTGACGCAACGTGGTGAGAATGGTATAGTTTTGGTCAAGCATTTATTTCCAGTAGACTGCAGGCATCCTGAGTAAACCGAGGCACAAGGTTGTATCGAAGGGTGCGATTGCGGTCTACTGATTTTCAAAGGAGCCAGCCCATGCCCTCGCCCTTTCCGGGAATGGACCCTTATTTAGAA
>CAZWZZ010001128.1:0-2310 GCA_964638395.1 uncultured Caldilineaceae bacterium | reverse complement strand
CCAAAACGCCCCTTTACGCACAGCCGCCCATAATTGGGAGCGGCCTCGAAAGGGGCGTCGATGCGAAAAATATGGTCATTTTTGACGTTGAGCAATACTTGACACCCAACCCCACAGTAGGGGCAGGTGGAGCGGACGGTTCGATCAGCCTGCATAGGTCCTCCTTGACGTGGCTTACGATGAAGTCCGGTTATTTTACAGATTTTTGGGATTTGGTCAATGGTTTTTAGCCCGCGTCATCTTCGGCCATCTCGATGATGATGACGGTGATGTTATCCTCGCCGCCGGAGGCATTGGCCGCCCGGACGAGGGTGTCGCAGGCCTGGGCGGGTGAGGATTGATCCCGGCTAATGTTGAGGATTTGCTCATCGGTCAGCATCCCGCTCAGGCCGTCGGAGCAGAGCAGCAACCGGTCGCCCGGTTTTAGCTCGACGTGGTAGTAACCAATCTGCATCTTGGCCTTGTCGCCGATGGTGCTGTAGACGACGTTGCGCTGTTTGTGGTTACGGGCTTCTTCGCGGGTGATCTGGCCGATTTCGATCAGTCGCTCGACCAGAGAGTGATCGACGCTAATTTGGGTGATGGCTTCGTTAGTTAGGTGATAGGCTCGGCTATCGCCCACGTTGGCGATGTGGGCCTGACCATCGGCGATAAAGGCCATAACCACGGTCGAACCCATTTTTTTCGCCTCAGAATTGTCCTGCTGTTGGGCGATGACCACTTCATTGGCCTTCATAATCATCCCATGCAGCCACTCCTCAAAGGGCGCATAGGCCGCAGCGGGTAAATGATGCTTGAAATGATCGTGTATGGTCTCCACCGTCAAGCGGCTGGCGATCTCGCCGCTGGCGTGGCCGCCCATACCGTCGGCCACGAGGTACAAACCACACGGCCCCATGTCACTCGTGGTCACTTCGGTCATCAACAGATGATCTTCGTTGAGCTTTCGTTTGCGCCCGACATCGGTCATCCCGGCGATGTGCCAGGCGATGTGGGCGGGCCGTTTGCCGGAGTCAGGCAGCGTCACCACGCCGGGCGCTGTCGGCAAGGTGGGTTCCGTATCGTCGTCGTCCCGCTCGGTGCGTGGCGGGGAGGGCAGGGTGGCCTCGATCTCCGACTGTCGATTGGTCGGGCGTGGCGGTGATTGAATGGTTGGGGCCGCCGAGGCAACATTGTTGTTAACCGGCGCGACGGGCGGGGCAGCCTGACTTATTGAGGAGGATTTAGAGCGTCGCCGCATAAAAAATAGCAAAGCGACCACGATAACCAGCAGGATGATAATCAAGAGAATGGCGACAAATGCGCTGCCCAGCAAGGTCGAGTTGGATTGACCGGGCGGGATAAGCAGCCCGACCAACGGGATAAACTGAGTAAAAGGCCCTATTGACCAATCGGTCTCTGTGGACGGCTGGTTTGATGATTTTGAGCATTTCATAAGAGCAAATTCCTACGTCCGGTTTTTGCAAGTTTGTAGCGAGGTTTACGAAGACAAAATTTATAGAGGCCATAGTTTAACACAGGGGCTTGAGCTTCGCAATTTGCCCGGAGGGATGGAGCGAGGGCTACCGAGAAGAGGCAAAAAAAAGCGCCCCTCGTAACAGAAGGGCGCTAGAAGAAGTACGGTGGCATGGGGTCTCCTTCACGCATACTTTGTGAGCGGCACATTCTCTCTTGGAATGTTCTTACACATCTCACGTTTTGATTTGAGTTATGGTTGGCCCCGCCAACTGGTATAAAGAATACCACAGAATTCGTTCCGGCAACAGTGACAAATGTCACCCTTTAATAGTGACATTTGTCACTACGCCGCCGCCACGCAGGCCAACCCCACGCCGCCCGGCCCGACATGCGTCCCCAACACCGGCGTAATTTCGACACAAAGCGGGTCGGCCTCCGGCAGCAGATGGGCCACGCTTTGGCGCAGAGCGTCCGTTTTTTCCAGAGCATGGCTGTGGATCAGGGCTGCCTGCTCCAGCGGCGCAATCTCCTCGGCCAGGGTCACGAGGCGCTGGCGAGCGCGGCTGCCGGTGCGAACCCGCTCGGCAGTGATGTCGTCCCGGTAGATTTTAATCACCGGCTTGATTTGCAGGAGACCGCCCAACTCGGCCACCACCCGATTGACCCGCCCGCTGCGCTTGAGGTATTCGAGGGTATCGAGGGCGGCAAAGACGTGGGTGCGGGGGATGCGGGCCTCCAACATGGGGATGATGTCCGGGATTGCGCTCCCTGCGGCCACAGCCTGGGCCGCGGCCAAAATCATAAAGCCCAGGCCCAGCGTCACCTGTTGCGAGTTGAAGACCGTCACCGACA
>CAZWZZ010001127.1:0-2310 GCA_964638395.1 uncultured Caldilineaceae bacterium | reverse complement strand
GCAAACATAAATTTCTGGCGGTCGCCGGACGCTTTGCGGGAGCGAGCCAGGGCAAAGCCAACGCCGCCCAACGCTAAAAGCGCCGGCAGGGCGTGGGACAGGGTAAAGGAAACGATGTTGGGACGGCCCTGAAAGAGAATGAGGATGTAGAGGAGAATGCCCAGCACCACCTGAATCGTGACCACCCAGTTGGTAATTCGCATCAGGTTGGTGTCCAGGTTAGTCCATTTTTGTGCGGCCAGCCAGCCGATGACGAATTTAATGATGGCAATGACTACGATGAGTAGCACCAACCAGCGCCAGCCGGAGTGGGCTTGCAGCATAAAGTTGTAGAAACCTAGCATTAGTTATCTTTCTCCATAATTAGATTTATGGCCCGATTTTAACATAAGCTAATCGGGGGGCAAATTTGCCCTTATTCATAAACTTCCGGGTTGACACAGTGGGGCAACCGCTCGCCGTGCAGGCCGGCCAGCAGATTCTCGGCGGCGATGGTGGCCATTTTTTCGCGGGCGGGCAGGCTGGCGCTGCCGATATGGGGCAGGATGGTGGCGTTGGGTAGGTCCAGCAGGGGGCTGTGGGCGGGCAGCGGCTCCGGGGTGGTCACATCCAGCCCGGCGTAGGCAATGACTCCTTCCCGCAGGGCCTCGACCAGAGCCATTTGGTCAACGACGCCACCCCGGGCGGTGTTGATGAGGGTGGCCGTCGGCTTCATTTTCCGCAGCCGGGCGGCATCGATGAGATGGTGTGTTTCGGGCGTCAGCGGGCAGTGGAGGCTGACAAAATCACTCTCGGCCAGGAGGGTGTCCAGATCAGCATAGGTCGCGTTGACATCGGCAGCGGCGATGGGGTTGGGGTGGCGATTGTGATAGAGCAGGCGGACGTTGAAGCCGACCAACCGCCGGGCCACGGCCAGGCCGATACGCCCCAGACCAATGATGCCAACCGTGCTGCCGTATAGATCGGGGCCGGTGAAGCCCATAGGCTCCCAGGTTTGCCACTGTCCGGCTTTGACCGCCTCGGCGCTGGGCACGAGACGGCGGGCCGTAGCCAGCAGCAGGGCCAGGGTCAAATCGGCGGTAGCTTCGGTTAGCACGCCGGGGGTGTTGCCGACGGGGATGCCCCGCCGGGTGCAGGCGGCTACGTCGATGTTGTCATAGCCGACGGCCATCTGGCTGACCACCTTCAAAGTCGGGCCGGCGGCTTCCAACACCCCGTCGTCGATGGTTTCGGTGATGAGGCAATAGAGACCCGCGACGCCGCGCACTTTATCCAGTAGCTCGTCGCGGCCGGGCGGCATCTGCCCCGGCCATACCTCGGCGGCGACATCAGCCGCTTCCTCGATCAGGTCGAGTCCCTTTTGGGGCACGTGGCGGGTGATAAAGGCTTTTTTGGGGTGGGTCATGCAGTTCCTTTCGCTGAGGCAGTTCCAAGACTCAAATCAGTCCCATTCATTGGAGCCCCATAAAACGTAAAACGCGAAACGTAAAGCTTACGCATCGGACAAAGACATTACGTTTTTCGTTTTACGCTTTACGGGTGTGTTGGATAATTATTTCCTTAGAGATGCCGAATTTATCACTTAATAAGCCGCGCCACGCCCACCCAACCGCTCAACGTGGGTTGGGTCGTAACAGTCGCCGAAGCGAGTTTTGGGCATCCCCTCTTTTTTCTTCATTAATTCATCATACTCCGTCTCATCAACCATAGCCACAATGCGGGCGATGCTGGCCTCGCCATCGACGAAACGCCAGGGAAAGCAGCCGACCTGCACCCGGCGGTTGATGAGCAGGTCGATGTCGCCACCGACACATTCGGCGTGGATGATGCCTTTGTCGAACATCCAGAGGTGCATCATCTGGTACATCTCTTTGGTGAAATGCTCGGCCAGCGGTTTGCCATACTTTTCCCGGAAATGTTGGTCGGCCTCCTCGGCCTGGGCCGGCATCCAATCCCGAATTTTGGTGTTCATCGGATGGTCGGCGCTGCCGCAATCGACGCCGATCCATTTTAGCTTTTTGTCCTGACACCACTCGGCAAAGCGGGGATCGGGGCCGGGATGCTTGACCATATAGCGCACTTCGTTGCCGTAGGGCTGATCCCACCCAAAGTGGTGGTAGCCGGTGTGGATAATCAGGATGTCGTTTTCCTTGACCTCGACCCGCTCTTCGATCATAGCGGGGGTGTAGATGTCGTAATCGCCGCAAACGTCGCTCAGATCAACGATGGCTGCTTCGCCGGTCAGGAAGTCGAAATCGAGCTGGGCAATGTCCTTGCCACCGGCAAACTCTGGTTCAGGGTACCCGAATC
>CAZWZZ010001126.1:0-2313 GCA_964638395.1 uncultured Caldilineaceae bacterium | reverse complement strand
ATGTACCCGTCCAAGCCCCATACAAAGAATGTCTGACCCGAATATAGTAGGTTCCGCCCGTATTAAATGTGTAGGTTAGTCGGGCATTGGCATTACCAGTCCCGTTATTGCCATACTGATCATTGACTACCTCTGAACCGGAACTATTGTAGAGCCAAATACCGGTAGCCCGTGTGCCGGCTGTCCCCTGAATATTGAACGTCTCAATGACATACGTCCGGCCCGCCACCGCCGTGAAACTGTAGTAATCTTCATCATCGGCGGTCAGGGTGGCCCCTACTTCGGCATTGTTCAGGCCAATGCCGATAGGGTCGGCGGTGTTGATGGTGTCATTCGGTTCGCTCTCGGCCCGGGCGGGCATGGGCCACAAAAGGGCGAGAAGCAGGGGTAGAAATAAAAGTGTTTGACGTTTCATGATGGTGTCTCCTATGGTTCTAATTTCAATCTTGGGATAAATTTAAAAACCAGACCCTAAAGGTTTCAAAATTTGATTTCTCGACCAAATTTAGCCCCAATTGGCTCAGATTTTCGCCTAAAATTGACGGCGGAAACCTTTAGGGTCTTGAACTGCGTAATTTCTAAAGCTTATGGCTGACCGGGGTCGATGACGGTCAGTTGGTAATCAAGAACAATCTGATCGACCTCGAAAGTATCGGGGCTGATGGCCAGATACCAATCGCCGGTTTGGTCGGGGATAAAGGGCAGAAGTATCTCGCCGGCGCCACTGGCGGCGGTGTTGCTGGTAACGCCATTGATCGTCGTCGTCCCCGGCGGGTAAATGGACAACCCTCCTGGTTCATTGCCGGCAGCCTCCAGGTAGAAGATAACCGTCTGGCCTCGGTTAAGGGTGATTTTATAAAGATCATTTGTGTCCGAACTGGGGAATTTTTCTGCATCCCAATCAACCTGTCCGGTGACCGGCCGGTTGGGACAAATCCGTACCGCATCGGCGATATCATCCGACTCCCGCAGCGGGTCGGGCGTACAGGATGGCCCCACCCGGAGCAGGATTGGCAGATATATTTTGTGGGTTGAGGCCGAGGTATCGGCCTGGCGATAGTCGGCCACAATCGGCCCATTCTGGTTGAACAGGGTGGCATTGTCCGCATCACAAGCCGGGTTGTCAGGGTTGCCCGCCGTGCAGCTCGTTGAAGTGCCGGTCGGCACCCCCAGCGGCTCATTCGCCAGCGTGAGCCGGGGATTGGAGAAATAGGGCACCATCTGACAAGAAGCATCCGGCCAATTATTGTCACATTCATTGTCGTAGGCCATAATCGTCCGCCACAAGCCTGTGGGATGAATGTGACCATGGGCGATGCTTTCGACGAGGTCGTTGTTTTCAGCCACATACCAATCGTGTTCCGAGCCTAAGTTGTGTCCAATCTCGTGGGCAAAAACGGGTATTCCGCAGGAAACTGAAAACCCCGGGACGGAGAAGGCTGGCTGCAAGGCAACGGCCGAATATTCCCCATTGAGAAAAGCGATACCACACGCCCCGCTCGTCTCGTTTAGCAGGATGCTGACCAGATCAGCCCGGTAGGTATCTCGTAGAGTGGCCACCTCGGTCGAGTCTCTAATAGTATACAATGCATCCCTCGTCGAATCGCCATCATAGTCGATGGGGGCCAGGATTATCCGCAAGTAGAGATCGATGTCGCTGTTCCGATAGGCCCGGTTAGCGTAGAGCGTCATCAAATCAACATACGCTTTGACCCCGGCCTCTCCCCCTAACTCGGTCACAACGTCGGTATCGTACAGCAGCAGGACGTCGATCAGGCTGGTACTCTGCTGGTCGGTCACAGGTTCTAAGCGCACCCCTTCACCGATCACCGTCAGGTCATCGGTAGCCGGAGCAGTCACCATTTCCGCCGTCGCCAGCGAGTCAAACCCGCAACTTTGGTGAATGTGTTCGGGAGGGTGGATGGTATAAATCCCCGCTTCATCGTGATGGATGTGGTATTCGCCTTCCGGCCCGTGAATCAGGCCGGCTAAAACACCATCTTGAGTCGTAAATAAGACGTGGCTATGGGGGTGGCCTTCAAGCTGGCCAATCCAGTGGTTTGGGCGCGTGGTTTCACTGATATTTTGGACGGCAATATAATCTACTGGCCCCACAGTGAGGCGCAGGCGTGGTTGGCTCAACAGCGCCGGGTTGGCGCGGACTTGTAGCCCGCCATCCACATCCTGAACCGAGACAATGGGGGTGAACAGTGACGGGGCTTCTCTCTGAGCGAATGAAGGGCCGGCCTGCATCATTACCAAAATGAGGATGCCCAGCATCAAGTTGAGGGTGATAAGGCGGATGTTTTTTTT
>CAZWZZ010001125.1:0-2313 GCA_964638395.1 uncultured Caldilineaceae bacterium | reverse complement strand
GAACGAGGCCGTCCTGAAAAGGTGGCGACTGCCCCTTGGCCGGGACGAGGCCAAAACCCAATGGAAAGCCAATGAGGTGGTCAACACCATTTACGAACTGGCGGCTACGGTTGCCCCCGGCTCCGGCTACCATCTGGACATCACCCTCCACAAACAGGGACAGGAACACCCCCTGCCGATCATCCTGGCCGATGGCTCAACGACCCCCTTTGTCCGGATCGAAAATATCCAGGATAAAATTGTGGTCCGGGTGAACGGAGGCTAAATGATGGCCGCGACGCAAAGAGTAACCACCCTCATTCGCTCCCCCTGGCTGCTGGCCCCGGTTATCTTCGGCCTGGCCCTCCTCCCCAGAGTAACCGACCTCGGCATCTTCGTCGGTCCCGACGAATTCTACTGGCTGACCGGCTCGGCCACCTTTGCCGAGGCACTGGCCACGGGCAACCTGGCCAAAACCTACCACGCCGGGCAGCCGGGCGTGACCCTGATGTGGGTCGAAACGGTCGGGGCCTGGTTGACGGCGCTCGTCCGGCCCGGCGAGGGGCCGGTGCTGCCAGACATCGAATCGATGGCCATGCTGGCCCAAACCCGGCGAGTAGTGGCGGTGGCCAACGCCGGGCTGATTGTGGCTATCGTCCTGCTGGTGCGTCCCCTCTTCGGCGTGGGCGTGGCCTGGCTGACCGGCTTCCTCCTGGCCTTCGATCCCTTCTTCCTGACCGAAACGCGGGCTTTACGCACCGAGGCGTTGGTGGCCAATTTCAACACCCTGGCCCTCTTGAGCCTGCTCCTTTATATGAAGACTCCCAGCCTCCGCCGGGCACTCCTGGCCGGGATGCTGACCGGTCTGGCCCTGTTGAGCAAAATCTCGGCGGTGGCGCTGGGACCGGTGGCCCTGCTCATTTTCTTGGGCGTGGCTATCTTCCGCCCGACCGACCCACCGGGGCGGCGCTGGCTGAACTTTTTCAAAACGGCGGCCCTGTACGGCGGCGCGGCCTTGCTGACGATTGTTCTCCTGTGGCCCGCTCTCTGGGTGGGGCCGGTGCAGGTCTATCAGCAGATGTACGACTTCTCCTTCTCCCGCGTGATCGAAGGGGGGGGCGGCGGCAAGAGCTTCTTTCTGGGCGAAGCCTATCCCGACGAAGCACCCGGCCTGCTCTTCTATCCGGTCGTTCTGCTCTACCGCTCCTCTCCGCTGCTGTGGCTCGGTCTAGGGCTGCTGCTGGCGAGCGTGATTTTAGGCCGGCTATCCCGCACCGCAAAAATTATGGCGGGCCTGTTGCTGCTCTATCTGCTCCTTTACCTGGCCCTGATTACCCCCTCAGAGCTTAAATTTGACCGGTACACTGTGCCGATGCTGCCCACCCTGACCATTTTGGCGGCCTGGGGGCTGGTTCTCGGCTGGCAATGGCTGGAGCAGCGAGCGCCCCGCCTGGCAGGGTGGGGCTGGCTACCGGCCCTCCTGATTTTGTTCGGCCAGATAATTCTGGCCCGGCCCCACCATCCCTACTACTACACCTACTGGAACCCGCTGCTGGGCGGTCTGCCCCAGGCGGCGACGGTGTTGCCCATCGGCATCGGCGGCGAGGGGCTGGATCAGGCCGCGGCTTATCTGGATGGGCTGCCCGACGCCGAAACTATCAGCGTCGCCTCGGCCAACTCCCAAAAAATCCGCCCCCTCTTTCGCGGAGAGACGATTGCGATGGACAATCTGGACGGCGCGTGGGTCCAGGCCGATTATGGCCTGCTCTACATCTCTCAGGTTCAGCGAGAGAAACACGCCGAGGATATTGTGGCTTACCTGGCCCGGCAGGAACCGCTCCACACCGTCCAATTTGAGGGGGTCGAGTATGCCTGGATTTATCCCGGCCCGGCGGCCCATTATTACGGCGGCGGCCACAAATTGGAGGGGCGGGGCACGCTCTTCGGCTACGATCTATCCACCACGACCCTGGCCGCCGGCGAGTCGCTCGATGTGAGCCTCTACTGGCGCAACGAAGGGCAACGGGCGAACGACCGTTTTTTTGTCCGGCTGATGGACCTCGACGGCTACATCTGGGCCGAGGGCGTGGCCCAGCCCCGGCCCGGCTTTGAGGATGCCAATCGCCGGGAAAATAGCATCGTCGAGAGCGAGGTCACGCTGACCCTGCCCGTGGGTATGCCGCCCGGCGACTACTTTTTCAAACCCGGTTTCCGCACCGCCGAGGGGCAACTGATCGGCTATTTTGAGCTGCCCGGCGACGCGCCGACCATCGCCGTCACCCCGGCGGCCCATTATCCCGACACCCTTGCCCGGCTTGAGCCACAATCATTCCC
>CAZWZZ010001124.1:0-2313 GCA_964638395.1 uncultured Caldilineaceae bacterium | reverse complement strand
TCTTAGGACTTATCACCTACTTATTAGGTTGTTATGCGGCATGCCATCTGATATAATTGAGGTATTGTAGGTATCTCTTAAAATTTAATCAAGTTAGGGAAAGCTATGTATTCTCCACCCAAAGGCCAACTTAACAGCCAACAAACACCGCAGGCATCGCGGTCACCGGTGATAAAGCCCTTGTCCCAACGCTCTCAACCCGCATCCTCCCCCCAACCCTCATCACCATCACCGGCGTCGGCTCCAACGCCGCCGTCGTCACCGCCTGCCTCGCGGCAAGCCCCGCCGCAGCCTCGCACCCCACGGGGTGGGGGCACCTCATCCCGGCGCTCCGGCGGGCCGGTTCCTCGCAGCCTGAACCAGGTGTTGCGGGAAGTAGACCGCCGGGTGATCGAAGGGGAACTGGACGAATATCTCCCCACGCCGACCGGCTTCGACCAGATAGACCGGCTGATCGGCGGGGGCCTGCGCCGCACGGAGTTGTTGCTGATGGGCGGGGCGCAAGGCATCGGCAAGACGATCACCGCCATGCAGTGGGCCAGAAACCTGGCCCTCAACGAAGCTACCTACGCTTTCTACATCACCTATGAACACAGCGAAGTCCACCTGCTCAACCGCCTCATTTGCCAGGAAAGTATCGACCCTACCAAAAGTGACGTCAGCGGCGGCATCCGCCTGAAAGATTTACACAACATCGTCGTCAGCAAACGGGCCAGGGAGTGGGTCAGGCATGATGGCAACTTGGGGCTGTACCAGATTTTGTCCCAACACCCCCGCACCGCGACGGCGATGGACACCATCAGCCGCTACGCCGACCGGCTGATCGTCATGAAAGCCAGCCCCGCCGTGACCACGCTGAACGTTATCCGCGAATTGGTCCGCCAAATCTCCGACGCCACGCAGGGTAAGATGGTGCTTTTCATTGATTATCTGCAAAAAGTAGCCATCTACCCCGAACGGGCCGCCGATGAGAATGATAAAGTGACGATCATCGTCGAGGGGTTGAAGGATATTGCCATGACCCAAAATATTCCGGTCGTCTCTATCGTCGCTGCCGACCGGGAGGGGCTGCGGAGCAAACGGATGCACCTCTACCACCTGCGCGGCAGTTCGGCTCTCGATTATGAGTGTGACATCGCCATCATTATGAACAACAAATTTCACATTCTCTCCAAAGATCACGTTTCCTTCAATCCCTACAAGAGCGACTCCTACCGGGATTGGGTCGTCTTCACCCTGGAAAAGAACCGGGCCGGGCGGGCTATGATCGATGTCGAGTTCCAGATGCGGCCCCAACATTTCTGTTTCAATCCCAAAGGCGGCCTGGTCGAGCAGAAGTTGATCGACGAGAAGATTATCGTCGAGTAAGCCTGTCACGCCCGTTGATGGCTCAATATGTTTTCGTAGAGCTGCCCCCGTAAAACGCAAAACGTGAAACGGACCCCCCTTTTTACGTTTTGCGTTTTACGGTTTACATCACCCCTCTCTCTTAATTTCGTCCACTTTGACAAAATAGCTTGACATAGTCATAATAGTCTGGAAGGCAGCTTACTGTACGTAGGTTGGCTTTCGGTTAATATCCGGTTAAAATACCTCCCTTAAACTGACCCTGTAAGAATTATTACCTGGGTTTTTGTCACTAAAATAGAAGGGTAGAACAACCAATGCACGTCGAAACATCGCCTGACCATAACCATAAATCAGCCATCTCCAGCAACCTGTGGCTCTGGGGAGGGGCTATCGTCCTCGCCATTATTCTGGGCGGTGCCTGGATTTTGTTTTCCCGGACGACCACCCTCAGCGGCGGCAGCGGGGCTGAGGCCGGCTCGCTAGAACCGGCCCCGATTGCAGGCCATCCGGCCCCCCCGTTCGAGCTGCAAGGGCTGTATGGCGAAAGCATCAACCTGGCCGATTACCGGGGCCAGCCGGTCATCATCAATTTCTGGGCCACCTGGTGTGGACCCTGCCGGGCCGAAATGCCCGACTTGCAAGAGGTCTCGGTGGATCACGCCGACGAGCTGGTTATCATCGGCGTCAACAACACCGCCAGCGACAATCACGCCCTGGTGGCCGAATTTGTCGATGAGTTCGCTCTGACCTTCCCCATCGCCCTCGACCCGGAGGGAACGGTCGTTGAAGATTACCAAGTCATCGGCCTGCCGATGACCATTTTCGTGGATCGGGATGGGGTTATTCAAGAAGTCTTTACCGGCCCGGTCAACAAAGCCTATATTGAGTCGAAGCTGCCGGAACTGTAATTATTTTGTAATTAGTGATGGTAATTGGTTATTTAATGACCATTTACTGATTACC
>CAZWZZ010001123.1:0-2318 GCA_964638395.1 uncultured Caldilineaceae bacterium | reverse complement strand
TTCTACAAACGGAACGATCCGGTCTGGTTCCGCGCTGTGCCGGATGAGACTTGGATGCAGCTTTATCGGATTTTTATCCCGGATGAAGCGGACAACAATGTTGAACGTCATCTGCTCGACGAGGCTTTCTATGCTCTGGAAATGCTTTCCATTCGCCTGGCCGCAGAAGAGATGGAATATGAGCTGCTGCGGTTGGACCCATCGATTGCAGATCACGACTCGATATTCATCGCCCAAGAGCGAGAGATTAGCAAATTTGTGGCGGCCTGTCGCGCCCGACTCATCCCCCACAAACAACCCACTGCCGTCTATGAACAGGCTGATGCGGCCCATGCCTGGGTGATGTTACAACAGTGTGACGATCAGATCAACCGGTTGCGAGAATTGGCGCTGCACAAAGGGAGTGACCTTAATCTCACCTACCTGTTGGAGCGCCTTGAACAGATTCTGGCTCGCATCCGGGCGCTGTTGAGCATCCTCGATCCGGATTGTGAGGGGACGATGACCCAAAGCAAGTGTCTGACGCTGTTTCGCCAACTCGTGGCGGAACAGCGTACCGAACACAGCGTCATCGGTCTGCTGCGCCAGACCACCTATTTGCTGACCAAAAGTATTACCAATCACGCCAGCAAAACCGGCGAACATTACGTCACCGAAAATCGCCACGAATATTTTGAGATGTTGGGCCGGGGCCTGGGCGCGGGGGTGTTTATTGCCATCATGGCCCTCATCAAAATTTACGTCGTGGCGATGGGACTGCCGATGGGCTGGACCACATTGTGGGTCAGCTTGAACTATGGCCTCGGCTTTGTCATTATTCATATGCTACATTTTACCGTGGCCACCAAGCAGCCGGCTATGACCGCCGCCTATATCGCTGAAAAACTGGAACACGCCGGTAACGGGTCGGTTGATCGGACAGACCTGGCCCAACTGATCGTCAAAGTGGGGCGTTCCCAATTTGCGGCGATTGTCGGCAATGTGGCGGCGGCGCTACCGGTGGCTCTGGTCATCGGCGTGGCGCTCAATATGTTGACCAGCAGCGACGTGATGAAGCCGGACAAGGCCGCCGAATTGATGCAGGGACAGAACGCACTGACCAGCCTGGCCCTCTTTTATGCGGCCATTGCCGGGGTTTGGCTGTTTGCATCCGGTCTGGTCGCCGGATACTTCGATAATCGTGCGCTCTATATGGATCTGCCGGGCCGTATTCGGGAACATCCGTTGCTGGAGCGGTTCCTATCCTTCAAACTGCGCCAACGCCTGGCCGACTACATCCGTGAGCATTACGGCGCACTGTGGGGCAACTTCTTTTTTGGCGTTATGCTGGGCGTGACCGCCTATGTCGGCTATCTGCTCAGTCTGCCGCTGGACATCCGCCACGTGGCCTTTTCCGTGGCCAACGTCGGCTACTCATCGGTCGTGATCTGGCCCGGAATTTGGATCTTTCTGGAATTTGTCTTCTTTGCCCTGCTCATCGGTGTCGTAAACCTGACCGTCAGCTTCATCCTCGCCCTGAACGTGGCCATCCGCTCACGCGGGATACGTCTGGGGGGCATTGGGTCCATAATTAGAGCCTGTTGGCAAGAAGTGCGCCGTCGGCCCTGGGGACTCGTTCTCCCGCCGATGCCGGAGGTCGGCAGAGGTCAACAACCGACTCAGCAGGAGACACAACCTTAGTACAGAATTGCATAGTTTGTTCCGAGTTAAAGATCATCCGGCAGAGGGGCGAGGCCACTCGGTGTGGCGATACATTTGGACAACAACCGCTGTTCCGAGCCTCGTCCCTACAAAACCCGGCATCAATTTACGAAATGGTGTACTTCGGCATAAAAAAAGCCCGGCCTCGAGGCCGGGCTAAAATTATTCGGTCCCCCGGCGTTCCATTTGCCAGCGGGTCAAACTTATCTGGGGGTGCAAATCCGGGTTGGTGCCCGAACTTTTGCAAAGGGGCGGTTGGTAGAAGGTCCCGGTTTGCTCCCCATCCGGGCCGTGCTATACTGAAATCTGACCTTGCAGCCTTGTCAATAGGTCACCGGCTGGTAAATCTTCAACTTTGGAATGAAGCGGAAATCTTTTTCATTGAGCGTGTATAGCTCTACAGCCTGAACAAAGGCCGTTGCAGCGATGAGGGATCCGTGTCTTTCTGTCGATCCCTGGCGAGCCTTAGCAAACGTCTCAGTAGCGTATACCCCTCTAACTTGACACGGTTAAATCGAGAGATTTGGACAGGATTAACAAGATTGACAAGATTATGTGAATTTTTGTAACTACTCAGCCACTATGTCATTTCGAGGCTGAAAGCCGAGAAATCTCCC
>CAZWZZ010001122.1:0-2320 GCA_964638395.1 uncultured Caldilineaceae bacterium | reverse complement strand
CCGCACCACAGCGGCTCGCCCCACGGCGACCCCAGTCTCCATTGAAGCGACTGAAGCGACTGAAGCGACTGAAGCGACTGCCACCGCTCAACCGGCCCTATCCGCGCCTCCGACCCAAACCCCGGCCCCCGTCACCCTCCCCCCAATGGCCCCAACGCCGACTACACCCCCGCCGTCCGCGACGCCCTCGCCGACCCCGACTGCTGAACTGAGCCGCTTTCCTTCCCCGAACGGTCATTGGGCGGCCTTGCTCGATGAGGCGGCGGGCAGCCTCAAATTGCTCAACCGGGGTCAAGTCTGGTCTATTTTCGAAGCGGGCAGCACGATTGGCTCAGTGGCTTGGTCGCCGGACGGACGGCGGCTGCTGATTGTGCAGCGGAATTGGAGTCGCGGGCCGGACGGCATTCCCCAACCCCGGAATGAGCCGCTCACCCTCTGGCAGGTTACGGTGGATGAGCAGCGACAGCGGCCCGGCTCCCTCGAACGCCTTTTTCAATCCCCCACCGGCGAAATCGGCCCGGAGCAGCTCCGGTTCGGAACCTGGTCGCCAAACAATCGCCACCTCCTCATCTGGATAGGGATTCTGTCCGCCTCGATTTTGGCCGATGGCTTGACTCCCTTCGTGCTGGATACAGAGAGCGCCCAGGCTGCCCAAGCAGCCGACTATGCCCTGCTTGCCCCCAGTTACCACAGTTGGTCGCCCGATAGTTCGGCTTTAGTCCTGACCGCCGGGGCTGGGCGGGAGGTGTGGTGGAATAAATATCTGATCCTGTATGATATTGCTCAAAATCAGGCCACCACCGTCGTCAGCCAGACCGAGCGTATCCCCGGCCAGGTGGCCTGGTCGCCGCAAGGGGATGTGATCGCCTACGCCGCCTCGCCCGCCGAATTTAGCGACCAATACGAAGGTGGGATGACCTTCGACAATCCGGGCATCGCCGGGCGGCGCATCTGGCTGCTTGATCCCGCCACGGGCCAATCGGAGCGGTTGAACGCGGTTGATGCCTTCCAGGACGCCCCTCGCTGGAGCGACGACGGTCTGACCCTCTTCTACGTCCAGCGGGAGGGCGAAGAGATGGTTTTGCTGGCCACGGAATTAGCTGACGGTCAAACCGAGGTTATCGCCCGTCAGCCTGTCCCAGACCACGTCGGCTACTACGGCCTGGAGCGGTGGGAGAGTCTGCTGGCTCAACAAGACAACGTGTCTCAAAATGATGGGGCAACGAGGCCAGACTCAGCCAGAACGGAGCCAGGTAGCCGTTATTTTTACGCCGAAAAGATTGATGAAGCCTTTTGGCAAAATCGGTCGGTTCCCATTTACCAAATCTATGCCGAAGCCCCCGAGAGCGGTCAGCAATCCCCGCTCTTCACGGTCGGCGGGGTCGGGGCTTTTCCGGCTGAGTTTCACCTCTTACCTAACCGGAACGCCTTGCTGGTCAACCTGGAAACTCGTCTCGACCTGTTCGATTTAACGACCGGTCAGGCAGAAACGCTACTGACCGTTGATCCCGACCAGGATATGATTTTGGATATGGCGGTGTCGGCGGATGGCAGTCAGGTAGCAGCCACCTGGGCCCGGGGCGTCTATCACCTGGCCGAGGAGAGCTTCTACGAGCTGTGGCTGATCGATCTGGAAACGGGCCAATCGCAACGACTGCTTCAAAATCCGGTCGATATGATTAGCCTGACGCCGCGAGCCTGGAATGAGGCGGGGACGGTTTTGTTCCTGTATGAGCATATTCCGGCGGGTATCATCGGCCCCCTGTGGCGTATCGACGCCGCTGGGCAGAATTTGACCCAACTGGATGTTTCGGCCGCCGGACGGGTTGCGCCCTCTGGGGAATGGGTGGCTGTGGCCGAGAACAACGGCGTCGAACCGGCCTTCCTCTGTTTTGCCAACGACCAGAACCGCCTCCGCCTGTATGATCCTTTCGCTAACGACAGCAGCATTATTTTCGACGAGGAGCAGCAGCAGGTGATTGTTCGGGACTGGTCGCCGCAGAGTGACGCTTTCATTTATGAGGTGAAACGACCCCTGTCCGGCACAGGCTGCGAAACGGAGTTTGGCCCGTCCCAAATATTCCGCTACGACATCGCCACTCAACAAAGCCAGCCTATCGCCTCAATCGAGACGCAGCTTGAAGCCTGGAACCTCGAACCGCCGGCCATTGAGCAGCGCCTGACGACGACCGACGGCCTGATTTACCTGGGCCGGGCCGATTTGTCTGAATAACCGGCCCTGAACCACCACCGGGAACTTTCTGGCTGTCCCTGTCGTTCTAAACATAGAAACCTAGTCACTATTCAGGCTAACTACGTC
>CAZWZZ010001121.1:0-2323 GCA_964638395.1 uncultured Caldilineaceae bacterium | reverse complement strand
TGGCCGCCCCGGGAGCGGACGGTGGTGGACCAACTGAGTTATGCCGGGGGGCTTGTTCGCAGTACGCACAATCTGTTTATGGTGGCCGTTTCGGGCGCTCAAGAAACCCAACTGACCCAGACCGATACCAATGACACCACCCCGGCCTGGTCGCCGTCCGGCAGCCAACTCGTCTTTGCTTCGAATCGCAGCGGTAACCGCGAACTATACATTTTAACCATCGGCGGCAGTGGGGAGCTGCGCCAGTTGACAACGACCGCCCGCTCGGCCCTCCATCCGGCCTGGTCCCCGGACGGGTCGAAGATTGCCTTCGAGTCCAAAAGTGAAGCTGACGACTGGGAAGTGTGGGTGATCAATGTTGACGGGAGTGAACTGCGGAATCTGACCAACAGTCCCGGTAGCCATGACGGTAACCCGGATTGGTCCCCGGACGGTAGCCAACTGGTGTTCAGCTCCAACCGGGCCGGTACGTTTGATCTCTACCGGCTGCCGGCCGACGGCGCTGAAACAGCCACACGTCTGACCCGTGCGCCCGGCAATGAAGTCCATGCCAGTTGGTCGCCGGATGGTCAAACCATTGTCTTTCGGGCGGAATCAGCGAGCGGGGACAACCACCAACTGTTTACCCTCACCCTTGAGGGGCAGTCGATTGAGCCTCTCTTCACCAGCCGGTTCAACGACGATTGGCCGGTCTGGTCGCCGGAGGGGGGACGGATCGCCTTTGCCTCGGATCGAAACAGTCCCACCAGCCCGACCGGCAGCCCCACCTACGCGATCTACACCTACAACCTGCGCACCGCCAGAGTAGAGCGGGTGACTCAGGGGTCGCGGGATGCCCGCTATCCGGCCTGGCGGCTTCGTTCAGAAAGCGGGGTACAGTGATGGCGGTGGTTATGGTTTACTATTTTTCAGGAGTGTAAGTTATGTTAGCCAGCCTTATCACCGATGCTCCGGCTGGGGAGACCCTTCTATACTGGATCGAATGGGCTTCTCTGATCATTGAGGTTGTGGCCGTACTCATCATAATGATAGCCATTGTCAACGCCCTATCTCGCTATGTTTTTAGGGCTCTCATCCAGCCGAAGGAGGGGGATCACTATCAGAGTCTCAAGATCAGCCTGGGCAAAGCCTTGCTGCTGGGCCTGGAAATCCTGGTGGCGGCGGACATCATCCGCACGGTGGCCCTGGAGGCCACGCTGAACAGCGTCCTGGTTTTGGGGATCTTGGTTCTCATCCGCACCTTTCTGAGCTGGGCGCTGGTGGTTGAAATCGAGGGGCACTGGCCCTGGCAGGTATCGGCTGAAGAGGCACAAGGAAACTTATGAGCGACAAAAAATTTACCCGGCGTTCGCTCCTCATATTTGTTCGGGAGTTTTATCAAATCTGGATTACGGAGCGTCCGGGGCCGTTGGCGGGTGCCTTGGCCTACTATACGATCTTTTCGATTATTCCGATCACCTATATCGCCGTCACGATTGCCGGTTTTTTTGTGGATCCCTCAGCGGCGATAGAACAGATCAAGCCCTTAGCCGAGCAGTTGTTGGGTCAGGAAGGGGTTGAGACAGTCAGTGAGGGCGTGGTCAACTTGGCCGAGAGAACCCGACGCGGCTCCACGGTGATGTCCGTGATTAGTTTTGGGGTGTTGCTTTTTACGGCCTCAGTGATCTTCTTTCAGATCCAATATGTACTTAACATCATCTGGCGGGTGCCACCGCCCTCTCGCGGCGGTACGTGGGCCTTTGTCAAAAATCGCTTGCTGGCTTTTGTGATGGTCCTGGTCGTCGGGCCACTACTTATTGTGGCCACCATCATCAGTATTATTGTCTCGTTCGTGAGTTCACTATTGGGTCTCGAGGCCGTCGTCGTCGTTCTCACCTTCGTGACCTACCTGGGGCTGGTCACGCTCTTCCTGGCTGTCATCTACAAATATTTACCCAATGCGGAAATTGCCTGGGCAGATGTATGGGTTGGCTCTGCGGTCACGGCGGTGATGATTACTATCGCCATCTATCTGTTTGCCCTCACCTTTAGTTCAGTCAGGATCAGCTCGGCCCTCCACGCGGCGGGAACGGCGGCAATCTTTTTAATGGGCTTTTTTTTCTTCGGCCAAATCTTTATCATCGGCGCGGTGTTCACCCGGGTCTACGCTTCGATCTTCGGCTCAAAAATTGTGCCGGCGGTAGAGTTGACGGCTCAGGAGCAAAATTCATAGGTGAAGCTATTTAAATCTTAAGAGTTATGCAGTTGAGAAAAACCAGACCCTAAAGGTTTCAACTCCTGTCATGGAAAAAAAGGCAGGGGGCAATAACAAGGCGGAAAGCCC
>CAZWZZ010001120.1:0-2326 GCA_964638395.1 uncultured Caldilineaceae bacterium | reverse complement strand
GAACATGACTTTCACGACTTAGTCGAGGAGATGGGGCCACCGAGCCGGGTGATGCGCTGGTGCTGCACGATTTTCAAAGCAGGCCCCATCAACAACTTGCTGCAAAGCCTGGGCGATCAAAAGGTGTTGACCTTCTATGGCATCCGGCGCAACGAGTCGAACCAACGCAGCCAATACCACAAAATCTCCTGGAATGATCCCGACCGGCTGGGCACCGTGGTCAATGTCGATCAGGATGCCGAACTGAATGGGGTGACGGTGGGAGCCAAGATTGGGCAGCAGGCCACCGCCTCCCCGATCATCGACTGGACGGAGTTTGATGTCTGGCTTTACATCTTTCTGCGCCGGGTCCTGTTCAACAAATCCTATCGCCTGGGTTATAGCCGGGTTGGGTGCTGGTTATGCCCCCTCAACTCGGAGTGGTCGGAGATGCTGGCCAACATTTTCTTCCCCGATGATGCCGCCCGCTGGCGCTCCCAGTTGATTGATTTTGCCACCCGCATTGGCAAACCCGATCCCGAAGAGTACATCGATGATCGAGCCTGGGTCAAACGCTTTGGCGGGGCCGGGATGCCGAACCGGTTCAGCGGTCTGGATGTCAAACCCTGCGGGGATATGGACAATGCCGTGCAGATGGAGGTCGAGCGTCCGGTCAATGTCGAGTTAGAGGAGTTTCTGAAACCGTTGGGCAAAATCAATCGGGATCGGAGCCGCCCGATGTTGGGTGAAATCTATCTCGAAGGGCGACCCAACCAGGATTGGGAGGGGATCATCGTCCAGGCCCCGGAAAATAGCACCACCCTGCGCTTTACCGTCCTCAACCCCACTATCGAGATGAAGCGACTGGGCTGGTATTTCAGACAACAAGCCACCAAGTTCCAAACCTGTATCCAATGTACAGCCTGCTCAACCGCCTGCCCGCACGGCGCAATTACGATCAAGCCGGAGCAGCGCATTTATGAGATCGATCAGGATGTCTGCACCGGCTGTATGGAGTGTGTGACCCACTTTGGCTCAACCGGCTGTCTGGTGGCTAAGAGTTTGAGCGTTTTTGGGTCGGCTGTCACGCCCAAGCGCGATTTCATCCCGCTGGCGGCGGTCGGCAGCTAAATACACGGAGGTATTACGGAAAAGAAGGATGGATCAACGACTGCGTGAATTGGGTAAGATTTTGGCTTTGGCCGGTTTGTGGGCGGTCAGTGGATACTTGATCGGTTTAGCCCTGGAGATTATCGGCTTTGATACTTATCGGCTCGCGATTATTATTGCGTCTCTGAATGTTATATTGGGGATGATGATCTTTCTCAGGAACACCAACGACCCGGCTGATGAACGGGCCTTTTTTGAGACAAGCATCATCTTTAGTCCGGGTGAACCAAACGTTGGTTGTTTATGGTTGATGCCGTTGATCGCCCTGACTCTGGGGGTCTCGATGTGGATCTGGGCGATTATCCTGAGGCTTATCTTTCCTGAATAAGAGATGGTAAACAATCAGTAAATCTTTGCGGGCCGTGCCGCTGTACAGCATCAACAAGACGCCCAGATTGGGAAAGATAAAGTGCCAGGTCGGGCCGTCGATAAAGTACCGGTCGGGGGGAATGGTGATGAAAAAGGCGGATAGAATCCAGAGCAGATGGCACAATAGCCCCAGCCCAAAGAAAACAGTGAAGGGCAAAAGCAACACAAACACCTGTTCCCGGCGGGTGATCGTTTCCGGGGCGAGGGCGCGAACGGCGTAGTCCCCCACGTTGTAGCGGCAGGGCTGGCCAATGAGCCGGTAGGCCAGGACGTGGAGTAGTTCGTGGGGGATGAGGTAGTAGCCGCCCACTTTATGGAGGAAGGTTTTTGGGACGGGGTCTTTGTTCATAGGGGCAATGATAGCACGGGGTGGGGGGCTGGTCAAGACCCTCTCTCCACGAAAGTAAATTCGAGATCAAGGATATTTTCCGATGTACTTCGCCAAACACGAAACCTTCTATATCCGTGAAGGCTGGTTATATAAAGGCATGGCCGCCATTAAAGCAGCCGAAACCGAAAACGAATTGCCGACGATATTTTTGGATCAAGACGGGCCGGAACGTTTAGGGATGGGCCGGAATATGGTTCGCTCGCTCCGTTTTTGGATGCAGGCCACCGGCCTGGCTGATGAAGATAGAGCGGATCAGGGCCGAACGATCCATCGCTTGACCGAGTTTGGGGAGTGGGTGTGACTGAACTACCGTTATCAACCAAACTTCCCGTTCACCACTTAGCCGCTTGTTTCGATAACGTCACCAACTCCTACAAATATTACTGGTTTCTGGCCCTCTTGGACGAGGTCAAAGAC
>CAZWZZ010001119.1:0-2329 GCA_964638395.1 uncultured Caldilineaceae bacterium | reverse complement strand
TCGCCTTGTCCCCGTTGGCCAAGCCCCGCAACCGCTGGCTCCGCTTCTCAGCGATACGCTCCGGTTCTAAAGCGTACACCCCCGACCAATTGACGTTAACCGAAATCCCATCCTGCGTGACCACGGCGGTGGCCTGCCCGGTGACCAATTTTGGTTTCGTTTCCAGAGTAAAGGCGATTTTTTCAAACGGCCGGAGGCGGTGAGTCCCCGCCGGTAACACCCGTTTGATGAAGTCATTTTTATCGGTAGTGACCACGGCGCTATCTTCCGGGACAAGGATGGTTTGTTTCCGCCAATACCAGACCACGCTCCCCCCCAGACATAGACCCAACCCAACAATGATGACTGATGCCATTAAACTCATTTTTATCTCCTTGTTAGTGTCATTTTTACACTATGTGTCGGTAAAAAACAAATAGTGTTATTTGTACAATAAGATTACATAGAAAAGACTATTTGTCAACAGCACACTAAGTAAATTTAAGAAAAGAGGCACGTTAGCCCTCCAACGCGCCTGCTTTGGTTCCCTAATCGTAAGCGTTCACCCCTAATCAACGATTTTTATGGAAACGAAATTGCGGAACGATCAGGTCTGTCGATTTATCCGGGACGAGCGTTTGGGGCACAGGCGGGGCGGTTGAGAAGGTATTCGGATCTAAGTCGATGAAGACATTTTCAATGGTGCCAAAGGGCGTGGTTCCTGTGGGGAAATCGCCGCGCAGGCCGACGTCGTCGATGAAATAACCGCTGGTGAGTTGGGAGTCACTGACTGTTTGGAAACGGATGGTGACGGTCCTGCCGCGAAACGGAAAAGTATTGTAGACGACGAGGACCCAACTATTTGTAGCGTTTCCGGCACACAAATCGACGGTGAAGGTGGCCTGTGGCGTTCCATTTTCATAGATGATCAAGCCCCCCACATCCGACTGGAGGTTGTTCAGTGTGCCGGCGTTGGCGAAGGTGAATTGGGTGGCCACCGTGAAATCTGAGAATAACTCGGAGGCGCAGACCGGATCATCAGAATAGGTGTAGGCCGCATTGGTCAGATACGGCAGATCGAAAGGAATGAAGACCTCGGTTTCGACGTAGGTTAGTTCGCTGTCGTCCCCCCCCAACCAAACCGCTTGGCTCTCGCTGAAGGCTGAGATCGGCATTTCCGGCAATTCATCAGAGTCATTATCGAAAACAACAGGATAATCTTTGAGAGAGAAGGTGCGCCAGCCGCTACTCCCATCCTCAAAATCGCCATTATTAATCAAGACCGGTTCACGTGTGTTCGTTGGGGTCGGAGTCAGCGTCGATTTGGGCGTTGGCGTGTAGGTCGGTGTGCCCGGCCCTGTCGTTGGCACGGGCGTCTGGCCCGGCTCCGGGGTCGGCAAAGGGGGGGTTATCTGAACTTGCTGGTTGGCTATTTGACCTTGCGGATGGGGGGCGATGATGTTGGCGGCCAGCAGCATAATGCCTTCCGGCGTGTAGCGGTAAGCGGGAGATTTTAAGATCGTGGGCAGATAGACCCGGTGAATCTCCTGCCACAGCGCCAAGTTCCAGGCCACAAACTGGCTCTGGCTGTTGTTACGGGTCACATCGGCCACGGTCAATTTCCAAAACCCGACCGGGGACTCCTCCGGGTAATCGGAGATCAAGAAATTAAAGAGGCCATCGTTAATCTCGGCTGCTTCGAGCTGCGCGGCCGGTAGATTGATTTGTCGCCCGGAGGGGGTGGTGATGGTGGCCTGTAAATCTGCCAGGGAGTCATACTCAATATTGAAGATAACCTCGACGCGGATTGCCTTCATTTCTTGCGTCACCATGTAGGTTGAGGTGATGCCTGCCGGCTCATTATCGGGAATAGATTTATTGACAACAATTTCTCCGGCTTCTATAAATACCTCCGTACCACTGCTTTGATTGACCAACAGACTGCTAAGAGAGGTCGTCGTGGAGACCGGCGTCGGTGTGGCCTCCTCGGCGGCTAGCAGGCGTCCCTCTTGCCCCTGGCCATTCACCTCTGTAAAGTTGGAGGCCGGTTTTGTCGGGGCCGCATACCCGCTCAACACCGTGGACAAACCGAAAAGTATGGTCAGGGCGCTAAGAAGAATAAGATATTTTATATTCAGCTTATTTGGTCTGGGATAAAGGGGACGGGTTGTCATAAGAACTTACCTCCATTGGGTGCGACGCGGCTGCTAACAGGGCAGTCTCAGCACATCCAATTTTCGCTCGAAGGGGATTGCCAAATGCCGCCGAGCAATTTGGATCTACTGAGACTATACTGCGTTCAGTTTGAAACCGAAACTTTCGTTTAAGCGTGGCGTAGGGGTGAGGCAAC
>CAZWZZ010001118.1:0-2329 GCA_964638395.1 uncultured Caldilineaceae bacterium | reverse complement strand
GGGGTGCGGACGCTGCCCAGAGCCATCAGGCTCCAGCCGTTGGCCGTAATCGGGCCGGTCAATTTGGCATATTCGCCCAGACCGCTGGGAATACGAACCATCATACGCCAGCCGGGGTCGGTCGCGCCCAGCAGCTCGCGCAACTCGCTCAACAGATCAATCTCGGTCAGGACGCCGACCACGACCCCGTCATCATCGACGACCGGCAGGCCATCAATTTTATGTTGGATCATCAAGCTGGCGGCATGCTCCAGTGTGGCGTTCGGATTGATGGTGACCAAATCCCGACCTTTTTTGACCATGATTTTTTCAACGGTCAGACTAGAGAGAAAGCGGGTGATCTCCCACACCTCCAAGCTGGCTAACTTTTCGGGGGGGATACGCAGACATTTATTGGTCACTAACCCTCTCAGGAGTTTACCATCCGCGACCACAGGCAGGTGGCGCACACCATTCTCGACCATAATTTGCTGCGCTTCCAGCGCCCGTTTGTGTGCCTCGATCATAATGGGGTGACGGGTCATATAATCTTTGACTAACATAAGGTTTCTCTCCTATGCCGGTTCAGCCGTCGTCGTCGTCGGCGTACTGATGACCGGATCAAATTCTTTGAGTGTCTCCAGGGGAATGTGGCAAAAGATGCGGTGACCGTTACCAGCCTCTTGCCAGGGCGGGGTCTCTTCCTCGCAGATTTTACCGCCATCGGGCAACAGTTCTCGGCGGGGACAGCGGGTGTTGAAGCGGCAGCCGGAGGGGGGGCTGATGGCGCTGGGCACCGTCCCTTCCAGACGGATGCGCTTCTGTTTGGCGGACGGATCGGGAATAGGCACAGCGGAGAGTAAGGCTTCGGTGTAGGGGTGATAGGGTACGCCGTAGATAGCATCGGCCGGGCCGATTTCCATAATCTGACCCAGATACATAACGGCCACATAGTCAGAGAAAAAGCGAACCACGCTCAAGTCGTGAGCGATGAAGATCATCGTCGTGTCATATTCAGCCTGCACTTCCAGCAGCAGGTTGAGGACCGCCGCCTGGACCGACACATCCAGGGCGCTAACCGGCTCATCACACAGCACCAAATCGGGACGACTGGCCAGGGCGCGGGCAATGCCGACCCGCTGTTTCTCGCCACCGCTCAACTGGCGGGGCAGGCGGTCGTAGTAGTTGGCTCCCAGACGCATCAAATTCAGCAGCTTGATGACCTCTTGCCGCACCTGATCCTTGGGCACGGTGTTGAAGCGCAGCATCGGGCGACCAATCTGCTGGCCGACCGTGTAGGAGGGGTTCATCGTCGAATCGGGGTTCTGGAAGACCATCTGCAACTCCTGGATCAGTTTCTCACTCCGCGAATCCAGGTCGTCAGTGATGTCAAACTCCAGGAACCGGGCATCCCCCTCGGTCGTATCTTCCAGACCGATGAGCGTTTTAATCAAGGTACTCTTGCCACAGCCGGATTCACCGACGATGCCCAGGGTTTTGCCTTTGGGCACATCGAAGGTGGCGTTTTCTACGGCCTTGACGTAGCGCGGTTCGCCCAGACCAAAAACGTCCTTGAGTGAACTACCTGCCACTTCATAATACTTCTTCAGGTCTCTAACTTCGATGATATTCTTTTCCTGACCGGTCGTCTGGTGAACGGTTGGAGGCAGAATATCCTCGGAGGGTTGCCATTGGCTGGGGTCGATCTCCTCGGCAAAATGGCAACGCACCTCGACCCCGTTGGGCAGCTTCCGCAGGGGGGGACGCTCGGACTCGCAGCGATCGCGGAAATAGTCGCAGCGGGGACCGTAGACACAGCCGGGCGGGCGATTGTTGGGGGGCGGAACCCGACCCCGAATGGGGTAAAGCATACTGCCTACTTTGTCCGCGCCCAGCTTGGGTACGCAGCGGATCAAGCCCTGGGTGTAGGGGTGCTGCGGATCTTTGTAAATCTCCTCGGTCGAGGCCACCTCGACCATCTCGCCGGCATACATAACGCCCACTTTGGTGCAGACGCGGGCCACCACGCCCAGGTTGTGGCTGATGAACAGAATACCGGTGTCGAAATCCCGCCGCAGGTCGGCCACCAGATCCAGCACGGCGGCCTCAACGGTCACGTCGAGCGCGGTTGTCGGCTCATCCATAATCAGCAGGGCCGGGTTGTTCAGCAGGGCGATGGCGATAACCACCCGCTGCTGCTGCCCCCCGGAGATTTGGTGGGGAAAGCGTTTCATGACGTTGGCCGCATCAGGCATATAGACCCGTTCCAACATCTCGATGCAGCGTTTTTCAGCCTCTTTCTCACTCAGGCCCCGGTGAACCGTCAAGACCTCGGTCATCTGGTCCCCCA
>CAZWZZ010001117.1:1212-2338 GCA_964638395.1 uncultured Caldilineaceae bacterium | reverse complement strand
TGGTCGATCTGGGGCAAGTCCTGGGGGGCAAGTGGCTCAAACACATCTTTTTCCGCGGCCCCCTGGCTAACCTCCGGCCCATCGGCAGGATGCACGGTTTCGGTCTGTGGCGTTTGTTCAACTGTCGATGATGCGGAACTCATGGGGCCTCCTTTGTGAAAATAAGATGCACAGTAAAAAACTGACATTACCAGGAAGTATTATACCAAAAAAGGTAAATTTGCCAACGAGGTGTCTGGCTAGTTCAAGCAGAGCGGGCGCGGCGCGTAAGGCGCGGTGTCGGGAACGGATGATGGGGCAAGGCCACTAGCAAGTCCCCGGACGTTTTTGACACAAGTCCGTCAATTTTGCTGCGATTGAGGAAGCATCAGGTTCGTGCGTCAAAAGTTGACGATAGACTGAAGCGGCTTGCCGATAATCTTCCCGGTGTTCGAGCAGCCTCCCCCAAGCAGCGGCAACCTGCACCAGACGATCCGTTTGATAGAGGCGCTGCACGCAAAACAAATAGCTCGCAGGCCAGGGCCGACGGCGGGCGACTTCGGTGGCATAGCGCGTCAGGTTGGGATCATCTTGGGTTATCAACTGTGGGAAAGTAGCAGCGTAATAGTCAAGGGCTTCATTTTCATTACCGAGGCGTTCCGCAACCAGGGCGCTTTGGTAGAGGGTATCACCATTGGGGTGGAGCAGACGGGCTGCTTCGGCGTGATGTTCTCCCCGGTGGAGGTTGTTTTGCGCCAAGGCAATCTCGCTCAAAAATAAATGGGCTGTGGCTGTTCTGGGATTGATCTCTACGGCTCTCTCGAAAATTTGGCGAGCCTCATCGAGACGCCCTAGCTTTAGTAAAATTTGACCGTAACGTAACTCATCCCGCTCCGACGACTGTAAATACGTTTGCAAGGCTGCTTGGGCCTCATTAAGCGCCAGATAGAGGTCGATCCGCTCGTTCGGCTTCAACGTGGTCATTTGTTGGGGCAACTCTGAGAGGACTTCCTGCCGCAATTCGGTCTGTTGCCAATAACTCGACTCCACATAACGGGGGGTGGTGGTCAAAATAAAACGATATTCGGCTTTAGCCGCCTCATGCGCCCCTTCTTGTTCCAGATAATAGCCCAAATTGAGGCGATAG
>CAZWZZ010001117.1:0-1202 GCA_964638395.1 uncultured Caldilineaceae bacterium | reverse complement strand
CAAATTTTTGGCCACCGTTATGGCCTCAAGCGCAGCTTGGGGCTGATCGTCAGCCCACAACAGACAGGCGACATTGGCCTGATCGTTGGGTAAATGATTGACCGTCTGAAATGTATGTTGATAATTATCAATGGCCTGTTGACGATAAACCTGCGTTTTTTCGGGCTGCTCATTGGTCATATGCCCCAGCGTGAAAGCTAATTGCCGTTGGTAGAAGGGGGTCTGACCGGTCATCCGGGAGGCCGTTTCCAGATGCTCTAAAGCCAACGGCCATTGATTTTGCTGGGCTGCTTCGACGGCCTGATTATAGGCTTTAACATTCTCAACGCTTTGCAGACCAACAAAAATATTGGCGATCAGAAGGATAAACGCCACAATGGCCCGGACATTTCGGCTAACAATAGAGTGTCGGGTTTGGTCACGCTTAGGCGCAGCCAGATGAGGGCTGACCCAAAATCCGGCCAGGATAGCGACCAGGATCATCAATAGGGGGAATTTGTATAGAAAATCGACCAGGTTGTGAGCCATAAAGCCCAACAGCGAGGCGGCACAGGCTAAACTGAGCCACTGTCGCTGACCGGCGGGCTGCCCGGCTGTCCCCAACAACTTGATACCCACCCCGATGAGCCACAGCAGGATCAGACCACCGATAAGTCCGGTTTCGGCCAGAAACGTCAGAAATAAATTATGGGCATCCGGCCAAATGATGCCCAATGTCTCTTGATGAGCAAGAAGTTCTTGACCCAACGTGCCCGGTCCGGAGCCGAAAAGAGGATGATGTAGCCAGGTTGTGATGGCCCCGGTCATCACCCGCCACCGGATGTCAACGGCCGGGCCGAGACTGCGGGATTGTAAAACCAGCCAGGCGAGCAGGGCGAATCCCCCCCCAACAATAATCCCCGTCAAACCCAAGACAAATTTCAGGCTTTTGGTATTTTGCCTCAATCTATCTATTTGGAATTTATAGACAAGCCATAATGAAACATAAACTCCGGTGCCTACGACAAATGCCAGCAGTCCCCCACGGGACTGGGTCAATAACACGGCTCCAGTTAACAACACAGCCCATAGCCCCAACAACAGACGGGTTATGTGCTTGCGGGCTGTGGTGATTTTGTAGAGGAGAAGGGGCATCACCAAAGCGATAAAGCTGGCCATCGTGTTGGGATTGCCGAGGACCGAGAGTCGCGGCAAGCCCCCCG